>NZ_JBZXEA010000048.1:0-252071 GCF_058725345.1 Pseudomonas sp. DW-iso17
AGGTGGCGCGGACTGTACAGGAGTTACTAACGATTTCCACCCCTCAGATCGTTGTATGACGAGGCCGTAAACCTGATGGTCAAGGCGGGGTTGGCGATTGATCCCAAACGCGCCGAGCGCGACCCGACCGCCGCCACGGTGCACGATGACTCGGTGGAAGCGGCCTGGCGCGAGGTATATCGCGACCCGAGCCGTTACTGGGATTTGTATCAGTTGGCCGAGAAGTTTATCGACCTGGAAGATTCGTTCCGCCAGTGGCGCTTCCGGCATGTCACCACGGTGGAGCGCATCATCGGCTTTCAGCCGGGTACTGGTGGTACTGAAGGCGTGGGGTACCTGCGCAAGATGCTCGACACGGTACTGTTCCCTGAACTCTGGCGAGTACGTTCCACGCTCTAATAAAAAAGCCCCGGATTACCGGGGCTTTTTTCTAGGTGAAATACAGTCAATTGTGGGAGCTGGCTTGTCGGGTCGCCGCATCGCTGCGATGGCGGTGTATCAGTCGGCTCATCCATTGGCTGACACGCCGCAATCGCGGGCAAGCCCGCTCCCACAGGGGTTACTGCGCCACGGCAACCTTCCCGCTTCTGATCCGAAACCGATAGGCGATGTAGATAATCCCCACCCACACCGGCATCGCATACACCGACTCGCGAATCCCCGGAATCGCCAGCATCACGCCAATGATCATCACCATGAACGCCAGGCACAGGTAGTTGCTGAACGGGAACCAGAAGGTCTTGAACGACGGCGTCACGCCTTGCTCGCCCATGGCCTTGCGGAACTTGATATGGGTCAGGCTGATCAATGCCCAGTTGATCATCAACGAAGCAACCACCAGCGCGAACAGCAACTCCAGTGCACTGTGCGGCGCCACGTAGTTGACCACCACGCACAGCATGGTCACCAGCGCCGAAATCGCCAGGGCCCGCAGCGGCACGCCTTGTTTGTTGAGCTTCATCAGCGCCTTGGGCGCATCCCCTTGTTCGGCCAGGCCGAACAGCATGCGGCTGTTGCAGTACACGCCGCTGTTGTACACCGACAACGCCGCGGTCAGCACCACGAAGTTGAGGATGTGGGCGGCGGTGTCGTTGCCGATCAGCGAGAAGATCTGCACAAACGGGCTGCCGCTGTAGGCATCGCCTGACGCGCCGAGGGTTTGCAGCAGTTGATCCCACGGGTACAGCGACAACAGCACGGTCAGCGCACCGACGTAGAAAATCAGAATGCGGTACACCACCTGGTTGATCGCTTTGGGGATCACCTTGCGTGGTTCGCTGGCTTCGGCGGCGGTGATGCCGACCAGTTCCAGGCCACCGAACGAGAACATGATGAAGGCCATGGACATCAACAGCCCCATGCCGCCATTGGGGAAGAACCCACCGTGGCTCCACAGGTTGCTGACCGAGGCTTGCGGGCCGCCGGTGCCGCTGAACAGCAGGTAGCAGCCGAGCACGATCATGCCGACAATCGCCACCACCTTGATGATCGCAAACCAGAATTCGGCTTCACCGAAGAACTTCACGTTCAGAGTGTTGATCAGGTTCACCGCGACGAAGAACACCAGCGCGCTGACCCAGGTTGGAATCTCCGGCCACCAGAACTGGATGTACTTGCCGACGGCCGTCAGTTCGGCCATGCCCACCAGCACGTAGAGCACCCAATAGTTCCAGCCCGCCAGGAAGCCCGCGTAACCGCCCCAGTATTTATGTGCGAAGTGGCTGAAGGACCCGGCCACCGGCTCTTCGACGATCATCTCGCCGAGCTGGCGCATGATCAGGAACGCGATAAACCCGGCCACCGCATAACCCAGGATCATCGACGGCCCCGCCGACTTGAGCACCCCGGCCGAGCCGAGGAACAAGCCTGTACCAATCGCACCTCCCAAGGCGATCAGCTGAATGTGCCGGTTCTTCAGGCCGCGCTTGAGGCCCACCGGGTTAACCATGTCATCCGCCATTAACATTCCCTTCTACTTGTTTTTCTCAAGGGTGATTGCACGCCGCATCGGCCCCTCAGAACTGCTGAGGGTCAGATATTACTCTGCGTAAACTTTTCGTAATACAACTGAACGCCATCAAGTGTCTGATCCGCCAGCCATTGTTGGATGGATTCGACCATTGGAGGGGGGCCGCACACGTACATATCCGCCGATCTGTCCCGCAATTCGGCCAGGTCGAAATGTTCGGTCAGGTAGCCGCGTTTGCCCGTCCACTCGACTGAGGCGTCGCTCAGCACTTCGGTGTAGCGAAAGTTCGGGATTTTCGTCGCGTAGGCTTGGATACGTGCCGCTTCACATAAGTCTTCGGCGCCGCGAACGCCGTAATACAGATGCACAGGTTGCGTGCAGCCATTGACGGCCAGTTCATCGAGCATGCCCAACAACGCCGACAACCCTGTGCCGCCCGCCACCAGTACCAGCGGTTGGGTGACATGCCGCAGATAAAACGCACCCAAGGGCGCCTCCATCAGCATTTCATCACCCACCTGGCAGCGTTCACGCAGGTAGTTGCTCATGACTCCGTCGGGCAGCAGGCGTACCAGGAACTGCAACTGATTACCCGGCCGGTTGGCGAAGGAGTAGGAGCGCCAGCTATCGGTGCCGGGCACCGACAGACGCGCATATTGGCCCGGCAAAAAATCCAGTGGCTGGTCCAGTTGCACCTGCAAGATGGCGGTGCTGGTCGAGACCTGCTGCACCGCGCTCACCGTGCCGCGTACCTGCACGGGCCCGGGGGCGTTGCACAGGCTCGAATCAAAGTCGAAATAAAAGGTGGCGTCGGACTTCACCCGAGTCTGGCAACTGAGCATCTTGCGCTGTTGCAGGTCGAGGCTGGAGAGCGCTTCCTCGTCGACGTAGTCCTGGGTGTACTCACCGGATTCGCAACGCCCTTGGCAGGTGCCGCACACACCTTCGCGGCAATCGAGCGGGATCTTGATGCCGTTGCGCAGGGCCGCGTCCAACAGGATTTCATGGGCGCCCACCGGGAAGAACAGGGTCTTGCCATCGGCAAAGCTGAAGGCCACTTTGTGATTCATTGATGAACTCCACGCGTGCCCCTGTGGCGAGGGAGCTTGCTCCCGCTGGGCTGCGAAGCTGCCCCAAAAAACTGGGAGCGCTGCGCACTCCAGCGGGAGCAAGCTCCCTCGCCACAGGGGGGGCTGGTTTTAAAGGTGATAGAAATCCAGCACCGAGTTGATGGTGTCGTTGAGCAGCAGGGCGTGCTTGCGCGTGATCAGCCAGCTTTCGCCCTCGGGCTTGAGGCGATAGGTTGCGTGCCCATAGAACTGCTCGGAAGTAGCCAGCCGATAAAACAGCGTGTGCCAGTTCAAGCGCACCTCCAAGGTGCCGTCACTTTGTTCGGCAATGCGTACGTTATTGATCAGGTGCAAGGTGCGCGGCATCGGCGTGGCAGAGGCGGCTTTGCCGGTGCGCAGGCGGAACACACGGTCCTCCAGGCCCGAGCGGTTGGCGTAGTAGATCAACGACATCTCGCGCTTGGGGTCTTGGGTGTAGACGTGTTCGGAATCCCATTGCGGTAGGTGGAATTCGCTCTGCGGGTCGAACAACTGCACATAGGCATCCCAGTCCTGGGCGTCGCACAGTTCGGATTTGCGGTAGAAAAACTGCTCGATCTGGTACTGCAATTGCGCATTCATCACTTCACCTCCCGCAGTGTCAGCGCTTGTCGCTCCAGGCCCTGGAGCAGGAACTGCTGCCAGTTGCGATGTTGGTTGACGTACAAACCTTCGTGGGTGAACTCGGTGCCGGTCATGGCTGGTTGGATGCCAATGGCTTCGCTGTTGGGCGTCGGCCCAGTCTCCCAGCGATGGCTGCCTCGTGAGATATCGCTCCAGCGCTCCAGGCGGCCCTGGAAACCGCGCTGGGCTTCGCGAAACTCCACCAGGTCATCGGGCGTGCCCATGCCCGAGACGTTGAAGAAGTCCTCGAACTGGCGAATCCGGTTTTCGCGGTCGGCGTCGGACTCACCCTTGACCCCCAGGCACTGGCTGATGATCTCGGTCTTGTTCCAGGCCACCGGGCGGATGATGCGCAACTGCGAGCTGATCTGGTCGAGAAAGAACAGGCTGGGGTAGATATTCAGGTTGCGCAGGCGGTGCATCATCCACTCGGCCTTCTGCTGGCCGTGTTCTTCTACCAGGCGCGGCATGATGGTGGCGTAGCCGGAGCGCACGCTGGGGTTGGGCATGTCGCTGAACAACACACTGTGGCCATTGTTGAAGGCGAACCAGCCGTCGTCGGTATTTGCGTCGCCGGCGCCGAGCTTGCTGTAGTCCAGCGTCGTGCTGGAACCCGCGCCGTTTTCGGTGTTGACCTGCTGGCGATGCTGCACGGTGGCCACGTAGTTGTAGTGCACGGTGCTGACGTGATAACCGTCCAGGCCGTTTTCGTTTTGCAGCTTCCAGTTGCCGTCGTAGGTGTAGGCGGACTTGCCCGGCAGCACTTCCAGCTCACCGGTGGCCGATTGCGCCACCATCATGTCGAAGAACACTTTGGCGTCGCCGAGGAAATCTTCCAGGCTGTTAGTGCCGTTCACGTCCAGGCTGATAAACACAAAGCCCTTGTAGCTGTCGATGCGCGCTTTTTTCAGGCCGCGGGTGGCCTTGTCGAAACCTTCCGGGTATTCCCCCGGCGCCTTGACCTTCACCAGTCGGCCATCGCTCTTGTAGCACCAGGCGTGGAACGGGCAGGTGAAGGTGGACTGGTTGCCCTTGCCCACGCGGGTGAGGGTAGTGCCGCGATGCTGGCAGGCGTTGATCAGCGCGTTGAGCCGGCCTTCGCCGTCGCGGGTGATGATCATCGGCTGGCGCCCGGCGCGCATCGTCACGAAGTCGTGGTTATGGGCCAGTTCGCTTTCGTGGCAGGCGTAGATCCAGTTCTTCTCGAAGATCAGTTCCATCTCCAGGTCGAACAGCTCGGGCTCGGTGAACATGTCGCGGGCGATGCGGAACACTTCATCCGCCGGGCGAAAGTCCAGGCAACTTTCGATAAAGGATTTCCACTGCTCGACGGTTCTTGCACCACTCATGGGAGGCACCTTTTGATCATGGCTAAACGGTGAGCCATTAAGCGGCTGCGATGCGGTGGCGGGCTATCCGCTTAATGGGGGAACGCAGGCCGCAAAGTTGGGCAGCAAATACCCATGGCGGTGCGCGCAGGTGACGGCATGCGCTACTGTGATGGTGGGCGATGGTCGTAAAGCCCTGGGATTTATCCACATAGTCGACCGTTACTATCCACCCAGTGGCCACGCTGCTGGCGTGGCCTGGAACTTGCTGTCGAGGTTCAACGACGCGCCGCCAGAGCGCGCAAATGCCTAACCGCCGTGGGTGCACCCTGATGAGTAGCCAGACACGCGATATTCATATTCAACGCTTCGACCTGGAAGGCGCGCGCAGCTGGATGTCCGGCATCTGCGGGCCCCATCGCCTGGCGACGGCCACCCCCGAGCGCCTGCGCTTTCACCACAGCGCCAACGTGTTCAAGTCCCGCGCCACCACTCTGGGCGTGATCGAATACGGTACCGATGTGACCATCGACATCGAAGACGCCGAGCACTTTCGCAGCTACAGCTTGAGCCTGCCGCTGGTGGGCGAGCAGGAGCTGAGCAAGAACGGTGAGCGCCTCAGTTCCAACCGCGACCAGGGCGTGATCATTTCACCCAATGAGCATCAGGTGCTGGCGATTTCCGGTGACTGCCGCAAGTTGCAGGTGGTGATCACCCGCGCGGCGATGAGCGAGTCACTGGAAGGTTTGCTGCAACGGCCCATCGATGCACCGCTGCGGTTTGAGTCGGTGATGGATGCTGTGGACGGAGCACCGGCCTCGTGGTGGCGCATGGCGCGATACTTCATCGCCGAACTGGAATGCAGCAGCGAGTTGTACGAGCAGGCGGCGTTTACCCGTGACCTGGAAAGCTCGCTGATCAAGGGGCTGATCCTGGCCCAACCGAATAACTACTCTGAAGAGTTGCGCGACGTGTTGGGGGTAAAACTGCCGCACTACTTGATCCGTGCGCGGCAATTCATCCACGACAACGCCCGTGAAGTGCTGCACCTGGAAGACCTGGAAGCGGCGGCGGGCGTGTCGCGGTTCAAACTGTTCGATGCGTTTCGCAAGTACTTCGCACTGTCGCCCATGGCGTATCTGAAGAAGCATCGGCTGGGGGCGGTGCGCCAGGAAATTCTGGAGCAGGGCTCAATGCGCACTATTTCTGAAATCGCCCTGGGCTGGGGGTTTACGCACCTGGGGCGGTTTTCGGCGGAATACCGCAAGCTGTTCGATGAGTCGCCCAGCCAGACATTGCAACGCAAGCGCCTGCGCATTACTTGAACTCGGGTGAGGATCAACAGGTGGGAGCTGGCTTGCCTGCTCCCACATGGAGTATGGGGTGCCTGGAGGATCTCAGATCAACTCCTCAACCAGTTGCAGGCAATGAGTCAGCCCCGGCGACCGGTCATTCACCCGCCGGCTGAGGATGATCGGCGAACTCGCCGTCGCCTCCACCACCGGCGTATAGCCAATATCCGCCCGATGCAGCACCTGCACCGACGCCGGCACCAGCGTCACGCCCATACCGGCGCCCACCAGGCCGATAGCGGTCTGCAATTCGTTGGTCCACTGCGCCACCTTCACGCTCAAGCCATGGGCGTCGAACAGCGCGATCACATGGTCGGCATAGCTGGGGCGCGGGTTGCCGGGGTAGAGCACGAAGGGTTCGCCGGCCAATTGGGCGAGGGTGGCCGGAGCGCCCAGCAACGGGTGACCGCTGGGCAGCACCGCCACCAGGCGGTCTTCCACCAGTACGCGCTGGACAATGGCCGGGTCGTCGATGCGAATACGCCCGAAGCCCACGTCAATGCGGCCAGCCTTGAGCGCTTCGACCTGCTGCAAGGTGGTCATTTCCGACAAACCCAGCTCCAGCTCCAGGGCGTCGTGGGTGCGCAGGCGCCGAATCAGCTCCGGCAGCACGCCATACAAGGTCGACGGCGCAAAGCCGATGCCCAGCCAGGTTTTCTCGCCTTGGCCGATGCGCCGAGTGGTGTCGCAGACCTTGTCCAGTTGTTCGAGCAGTACATTGGCGTGCTCATAGAAAAAACGCCCGGCTTCGGTCAGGCGCAAAGGCCGACTGCGCTCCAGCAGCACCACCCCCAGTTCATCCTCCAGCTGCTGGATCTGCCGGCTCAAGGGCGGCTGGGCGATGTGCAGGCGTTCGGCAGCCCGGGTGAAGTTAAGGGTTTCGCCCAGCACCTGGAAATAGCGCAAGTGACGCAGTTCCATATCGACTCCTTTCATACCTTGAGGGTATTGCACCAGACCAATTCTATATTGGAACCCCAAAAAAATGCGGCACAGAATCGACGCAAATCTATAAAGAACCCAACGGGTATTGCCATGCCGATTTGCGCCATCGAATCGATCGACACGCTTATTGTTGATCTGCCCACCATTCGCCCGCACAAGCTGGCGATGCACACCATGCAAAACCAGACCCTGGTGATCATCCGCCTGCGTTGCGCCGACGGCATTGAAGGCATCGGCGAAGCCACCACCATTGGCGGCCTGAGCTACGGCAATGAAAGCCCCGACAGCATCAAAATCAATATCGACCGCCACTTTGCGCCGCTATTGATCGGTCAGGACGCGAGCAACGTCAATGCGGCCATGTTGCGCCTGGAACGCAGTATTCGTGGCAACACCTTTGCCAAGTCCGGTATCGAAAGCGCCTTGCTCGACGCGCTCGGCAAACGCCTCGGGCTGCCGGTCAGCGAGCTGCTGGGCGGGCGTGTGCGTGATGCGTTGCCGGTGGCCTGGACCCTGGCCAGCGGTAATACCGAACAGGACATCAACGAGGCCGAGAAAATGCTCGACCTGCGCCGTCACCGTCTCTTCAAATTGAAGATCGGCGCAGGCGAGGTCAACCGCGACCTGGCCCATGTGATCGCGATCAAAAAAGCCCTGGGCGAGCGCGCCAGTGTGCGCGTCGACGTCAACCAGGCCTGGGATGAGGCCGTGGCCCTGCGGGCATGCAAGGTGCTCGGCGACCACGGTATCGATCTGATCGAACAACCGATCTCGCGCAACAACCGTGGCGGCATGGCCCGGCTCAACCTGTCGAGCCCGGTGCCGATCATGGCCGATGAATCTATCGAATGTGTGGAAGACGCCTTTAACCTGGCCCGTGAAGGCGCGGCCACGGTGTTCGCCCTCAAGATCGCCAAGAACGGTGGCCCTCGCGCTGTATTGCGCACGGCGGCGATTGCCGAAGCGGCTGGCATCGGCCTGTACGGCGGCACCATGCTCGAAGGCGGCATTGGCACCCTGGCCTCGGCCCATGCCTTTCTCACGCTGAACACCCTGGCGTGGGGCACCGAATTGTTCGGCCCGCTGTTGCTCACCGAAGACATCCTCACCGAGCCACCGGTGTACCGCGATTTCCAGCTGCATGTGTCCACTGCGCCGGGCCTGGGTCTGACGCTCGATGAAGAGCGCCTGGCGTTCTTTCGCCGTGACAAACACTAAGAGGCCTCTGCCATGTTGTTCCACGTAAAAATGACCGTGAACCTGCCCGTCGATATGCACCCCGAGCGTGCCGCCAGCCTCAAGGCCGAGGAGAAAGCCTTGGCGCAGCGCCTGCAACAAGAGGGCAAATGGCGCCACCTGTGGCGCATCGCCGGGCATTACGCCAACTACAGCGTGTTCGATGTCGACAGCGTCCAGGACCTGCACGACCTGCTGATGCAACTGCCGTTGTTCCCCTACATGGCCATCGAAGTGAACGCGCTGTGCCGCCATCCGTCGTCGATCCATGCGGACGACCGCTGAGCCGGCTTGCACCTATAACTACAAGATGAGGAATGCACCATGTCCATCCGCCTGTCCCAGACTGCCCACGCCCAACAGTTTCTCGAAGAAGCCAGCGGCAACCTCAATGACGCGGGCAACCCACGTACCAAGGCGCTGATTTACCGGATCCTGCGCGACACCGTGAACATCATCGAAGACCTGGAAGTGACCCCGGAAGAATTCTGGAAGGCGGTCAACTACCTCAATGAACTGGGCAAAAACCAGGAGGCCGGTCTGCTCGCTGCCGGCCTGGGCCTGGAGCATTATCTGGACCTGTTGATGGACGCCGCCGATGAGCAGGCAGGCAAGTCCGGCGGTACACCGCGCACCATCGAAGGCCCGTTGTATGTGGCCGGCGCGCCGCTGTCCCAATACGAAGCACGGCTGGATGATGGTCAGGACGACGCGGTGCCGTTGTTCATGCGCGGGCAAGTGCGCGATACCGCAGGCAAGCCATTGGCGGGGGCGATTGTCGATGTGTGGCAGGCCAATACCGGCGGCACTTACTCGTGGTTCGACCCGAATCAATCTGAATTCAACCTGCGTCGCCGTATCGAGACCGACGCCCAGGGCAACTACCGTTTTCGCAGCATCGTACCTTCGGGCTACGGTTGCCCGCCGAGCGGGCCGACGCAACAGTTGCTCGACCAATTGGGGCGCCACGGGCAACGGCCGGCGCATATCCACTTCTTCATCTCGGCGCCTGGGCACCGGCACCTGACCACGCAGATCAACCTGTCGGATGACCCGTACCTGCACGATGACTTCGCCTATGCCACCCGCGATGAACTGATTGCCGAGATCCGCTTCAGCGACGATCCGCAACTGGCGCGGGAATTTGGCGTGCAAGGACGGTTTGCGCAGATTGATTTTGACTTTGAGTTGCAGGTGGCGGATGCGCCAATAGAACAGCAGCGCATGCAACGAGTGCGTGCTCTGGAAGACTGATCAACTCGGTCAACTGTGGGAGCTGGCTTGCCTGCGATAGCGGTGGAACATTCACTACCGCTATCGCAGGCAAGCCAGCTCCCACATTGGTTTTGGGGTGTTTGTGTTATTTGCGCACGACCAGGTCCAACACCTCATCCCGGTCCTTGATCTTCTGCAGCACTATCTCCGAACGGATATCCATCACCCCCGCCGTGCGGTTCAGGTGGTTCACGATAAAGTCCGAAAAGTGCTTGAGGTTACGCGCCTGCACCCGCAGCACATAGTTGCTGGCGCCGGTGATCACATAGGCGCTCGCCACCTCTGGCCAGCCTTGCACCTTCTTGATGAACGTCTCATGCCAGTCCTCCACATCCTGGCGCAACGACAGGTGCACGATGGCTTCCAGCTCGATCCCCAACTGCTCGGCGTTCAATACCGCGCGGTAGCCGCTGATGATTCCCTCGCTCTCCAGCAGGCGCAAACGGCGCAGGCATGCAGACGGCGACAGCGCGACTTTTTCCGCCAATTCCTGGTTGCTGATGCGGCCATCCTGTTGCAGGAAATGCAGGAGGCGCAGGTCGGTGGCGTCGAGAATCATGCTTGGAAGATATCCGCGTGTTTGGAGGTTAAATTCGAATTTCCTACAGCTTAAATAGCCGTTTACCCACCACTTTGCACGAAAATTCTCTAAAAGTTCGTTCATTATTTGGTCCATCCTCACCTATAAAAACCAGGACGACCCATGACCACTCGAAGCCATTGCCAAGCCCTCGACGCACAGGACCCTTTGGCCCCCCTGCGTGCCCAATTCGCCTTGCCCGAGGGCGTGATCTACCTCGACGGCAACTCCCTCGGCGCTCGCCCGGTGGCGGCGCTGGAACGCGCACAACAGGTGATCGCCGAGGAGTGGGGCAACGGCTTGATTCGTAGCTGGAACAGCGCTGGCTGGGCGCAGTTGTCCCAGCGCCTGGGCAATCGCCTGGCGCCATTGATTGGTGCGCGTGACGGCGAGGTAGTGATCACCGACACCACCTCGATCAACCTGTTCAAAGTGCTCAGCGCCGCCTTGAGTGTGCAGCGCCAACGTACACCTGCGCGCAAGGTCATCGTCAGCGAAGCGAGCAACTTTCCCACCGACTTGTACATCGCCGAAGGCTTGGCCGAATTGCTGCAACAAGGCTATTCCCTGCGCCTGGTGAACAGCCCGGCCGAACTGCCCCAGGCCATTGATGCGGACGTGGCGGTGGTGATGCTCACCCACGTCAACTACAAGACCGGCTATATGTACGACATGGCGGCGCTGACCGCACTGAGCCACGAGTGCGGCGCGCTGAGCATCTGGGACCTGGCGCATTCGGCGGGCGCGGTGCCTGTCGATCTGCACCATGCCGGCGCGGATTATGCGATTGGCTGCACCTACAAATACCTCAACGGCGGCCCGGGCTCCCAGGCGTTTGTGTGGGTCAACCCGGCGTTGGTGGATGTGGTGCGCCAGCCGTTGTCGGGTTGGTTCGGGCATACCCGCCAGTTCGCCATGGAGTCCACCTACGCCCCCAGCGCCGGCATTGCCCGCTACCTCTGCGGTACCCAACCGATTACCTCGCTGGCCATGGTGGAATGCGGCCTGGATATTTTTGCCCAGACCGACATGGCGCGGCTGCGGACTAAGTCCCTGGCCTTGACTGACCTGTTCATTGCGTTGGTCGAAAGCCGTTGCGCCCCCCACGGCCTGGAGCTGATCACCCCGCGTGAACACGCCCGGCGCGGCAGCCACGTCAGCTTTGAACACCCCGAAGGTTACGCCGTGATCCAGGCCTTGATCGCCCGAGGCGTGATCGGCGATTACCGTGAACCGCGGATCATGCGCTTTGGTTTCACGCCGCTGTACACCAGCTTTACCGAGGTGTGGGACGCCGTGGAAACTCTCGGTGAAATTCTCGACAACGCCACCTGGGACCAGCCGCAATTCAAAGTCCGCAACAGCGTTACTTAAGGGCAACACAGATCAAATGTGGGAGCTGGCTTGCCTGCGATAGCGTCGGTGCATTCACTACCGTTATCGCAGGCAAGCCAGCTCCCACAGGTTCAGCGTCAGCCACCATCACAATAATAAAGGGGCACACCCGTGACCACGCCAGACAACGGCTTTGCAGAGATTACCCACCGTGAACTGGGCCTGAGGCGCCAGCTCACTTCCGGCCAGATGAGCATGATCGCCATCGGTGGCGCCATCGGCACCGGGCTGTTCATGGGCAGCGCCTACGCCATCGGTTATGCCGGGCCGAGCGTGCTGGTGAGCTACGCCATCGGCGCATTGATTACCTTGCTGCTGATGGGCTGCCTGGCGGAGATGACGGTGGCCCATTCCACCTCCGGCTCCTTTGGCGCCTATGCCGAGTTCTACATCAGCCCGTTGGCCGGGTTCCTGGTGCGGTATGCCTACTGGGCGGCGATTGTGCTGGCGGTGGGGGCCGAGGTCACGGCGGTGGCGATGTACATGAAGTACTGGTTTGCCAACGTGCCGGAGTGGGTGTGGATCGTGTCGTTTTCCAGTGTGCTGATCCTGCTCAACGCGATCAGCGTGAAGACCTTCGGCAACTTCGAATACTGGTTCTCGACGATCAAGATCAGCGCTATTGTCGGTTTCATCATACTGGCAGTGTATGTGGTGTTCGGCTCTGATAACCCCGACTACGGCGTGCAGAACTACACGGCCCACGACGGCTTTTTCCCCCATGGCTTGAGTGGCATGTGGATCGCGGTGATCGTGTCGATCTTCAGCTACCTCAGTGTCGAGATGATCGCCGTGGCCGCCGGTGAAGCTGCCGACCCGGAGCAGGCAGTGAAGAAAGCCTTCCGCGCTACCATCGTGCGGCTGGTGGTGTTCTATCTGCTGACCCTGGCGCTGATGCTCGCCATCGTACCGTGGAACCAGGCCGGCCAGGCCCAGAGCCCGTTTGTCACAGTGATGCAGACTATCGGCATTCCCGGTGCCACCGGGGTGATGAATTTCGTGATCCTGATCGCGGCGCTGTCGGCCATGAACAGTCAGCTCTACATCACCACGCGCATGATGTTCAGCCTGTCGCGCGCTGGTTTTGCGCCCAAATCCATGGGCGCGTTGAGCAAGAACGGCATCCCGCTCAACGCATTGCTGCTGTCCAGCTCGGGCATTGCCCTGGCGACGTTGCTCAACGTGGTGTACCCGGAAAGCTCGTTCACCCTGATGATGGCGATCTCGATGTTCGGCGCAATCTTCACCTGGTTCATGATCTTCCTCACTCACCTGTTTTTCCGCCGCTATCGCAAGCGTCATGGCGGGGCGAAGTTGTCGTTCCAGTTGCGCCTGTTTCCCTACAGCACGTTGCTGGGGTTGGTGCTGATGGGGGCGGTGATGATCACCACCTATTTCACCGACGCCTTCAAGATGACACTGGTGTTTGGCGTGCCGTTCCTGCTGATTCTGTCGGCTGTGTATTACGGGTTCTTCCGCAAGGGCAGGGCCAAGGCCTCGAACAAAGCCCTGGCATAACCCGGCAGTTGCTCGAACGAGCGTGCGCATAACAGCAACGTGCGGCAGGCCCACTCCTCTTGCAGGAGGTGGGCCTTGAAACGGCGTTCTGACGGCCAGCGGTCCAAGGCGGCCTGAGGCACGATGCCCAGGCCCGCACCGCCGACGACCATGCGAATCAACCCCTCAAAACCGTCGGCGCGAATGCGCGTCTGCAAGCGAAAGCCAGCGTGCAGTGCCTGTTCTTCCAGGTAAACCGCCAACGCGCTGTTCGCCCCCAGGCCCACGTAGTCGTATTGCAGGCTCTCGATAAAACTCGGGTTGGTCAACGGGTGGTCCAGGGGCATGATCAGCACCAGCGGGTCGTCGCGAAACGCCAGGGTCTGCAAGCCGTGGGTGTCTACCGCATCGGAAATAATCCCCAGGTCGGCGGTGCCCTGGCGCAAGGCGTGGGTGATGCGCAGGCTGGGCAACTCTTGCAGGTCGATATCGAGGTTGGGATGCTCGCGCAAAAACTGCGCGAGCAGCTCCGGCAGGTATTCGCTGAGGGCGGTGGTGTTGCACAGCAGGCGTACCTGGCCTTTGACGCCATTGGCGTATTCGGCCAGGTCTTGCTGCAGATGGTCGGCCTGCTGCAACAGCAGGCGAGCATGCCGGGCCAGGGCTTTGCCCGCGGGTGTTGGGGTTACGCCACGGCGGCCGCGCTCGAGAAACGCGATGCCCAGTGAAGACTCCATGGCTCGGATGCGTGCGCTGGCGGCAGCCAGGGACAGGTGGCTGCGGGCCGCGCCAGCGGTGATATTGCCGGTGTCCAGGATGTGCAGGTAGAGGCGCAGGTCGATGAGGTCAAAGTGCATGAAGTTTCCCAGTGACTGGAAGGGCCTCATCGCAGGCAAGCCAGCTCCCACCCTTGAATGTATTCACAATTCCAAATGTGGGAGCTGGCTTGCCTGCGATAGCGTCGTCAGCCTTACGCAAAACAAGAGGCTACCTCAGTATATGGCGAATTTTCAGCCACTCTCCAGCCCTGCACAATCGATGCATGAATACCTTCCTCTCCTTCTACCAAAACCTCGGTCCCGCACTGACAGCGCTGGTCATCACTACCTTCCTGCTGGCCGGTACGGTGAAGGGCGTCATCGGCCTGGGCTTGCCCACTGTAGCCATGGGCATGCTTGGCCTGGCTATGCTGCCGGCGCAGGCTGCGGTATTGCTGATCATTCCTTCGACGGTGACCAACCTGTGGCAACTGTCCTTTGGCGGGCACTTGGGTGCCTTGCTCAAACGCCTGTGGCCGATGCTGTTGCTGATTTTCCTCGGCACCGGGTTGGGCACCTTGTGGCTAGGCATGGGTAGCGGACCTTGGGTGGTGCGTGCCCTGGGCGCGGCTTTACTGGTGTATGCGCTGAGCGGGTTATTCCTGCCGACCTTCAAGGTCGCGCCCCGAACCGAGCGCTGGCTGGGCCCCATGTGCGGGGTGATCACCGGCATCATTACCTCGGCCACCGGTGTCTTCGTGATCCCTGCGGTGCCGTACCTGCAGGCGCTGGGCTTGAGCCGTGACCAGTTGGTGCAGGCGCTGGGGCTGTCGTTCACCGTATCGACGTTGGCACTTGCCGCCGGGCTGGCTTGGCGCGGTGTGCTGGGCGGGGGTGAAATGGGGGCGTCGGTGTTGGCGCTGGTGCCGGCCTTGCTGGGGATGTGGCTGGGCCAGGTGGTGCGTCGGCGTATCAGTGCCGTGTGGTTCAAACGTGGATTTTTTACCGGCATGGCGTTGTTGGGAGGCCATTTGTTGCTGGCTGGTTAATAATGAGCGGGCATTTTTCAGCCGTTAATGAAGGACTGCCCGTGAAAGCCCGTTCCGATGAGCTACAGATCTTCGTCAGCGTGATTGAATGCGGCTCGATTTCTGCCGCCGCCGAAAAGGTCGGGCAAACGCCGTCTGCGGTCAGCCGCACGCTGTCGCGCCTGGAAGCCAAGCTCGATACCACGCTGATCAACCGCACCACGCGACGCATGGACCTGACCGAGGAGGGCAAGTACTTCTTCGAGCAGGCCAAGCTGATCCTGGCGCAGATGGATGAGCTGGAAGAGCGCCTGTCCTCGCGCCAGAAAAAGCCGGCCGGGCGCCTGCGTATCAACGCCGCCGTGCCGTTCATGCTGCATGGGATCGTGCCGTACATCGCTGAATTTCGCAGCCTCTACCCGGATATCCAGCTGGAGCTCAACAGCGATGACTTGATCATCGACCTACTGGAGCAAAGCACTGACATCGCTATTCGTATCGGCGCCCTGGCTGACTCGACCCTGCATGCGCGCTCCCTGGGCAGCACGCCGCTGCATATCCTGGCCAGCCCCGACTACCTCAAGCAGTACGGCACGCCGACAACCGTTGCCGAGTTGGCTGATCACACCTTACTGGGCTTCACCCACACCGAGACCCTCAACCACTGGCCGCTGCGTCACGGCGAAGGTGACCGCTGGCTGATTCAGCCCGGCGTCAGTGCATCCAGTGGCGAAACCCTGCGCCAGTTGGCGCTGCAGGGGCAGGGCATTTGTTGCCTGTCGAATTTCATGACCGTCGCTGACATCGACGCCGGCCGCCTGGTGCCCATGCTGGAGGCGTCCAACAGCGGTTATCGCCAGCCGATCCACGCGGTGTTCTATCGCAACTCGCAATTGGCACTACGCATCCAGTGTTTCCTGGACTTTATTCAGGCCAAGCTGGCGCGCTATGCGCGCTGATTCGTGACCTGAGCGCAAGAGTGAATTGGGCCGCACGGGCTTATTCGGCAGCAGTGGGAGCTGGATACTGGGCGCATCACTTACCCAGTCAGGAGCAACCTCCATGAATGTATTCGTTACCGGTGCAGCAGGGTTTATCGGCGGTTCGATCGCCACCGGCCTGGTCAACGCTGGCCATGACGTCACCGGCTTGGTGCGCAGCGCCGAACAAGCCGCCGAAATGACCGCCCTGGGCATTACGCCGGTGATCGGCACCCTCGACGACGCAGCCGTATTGACCGAGCAGGCACAGAAGGCCGATGCGGTGATCAATGCTGCCAGCAGCGACCATCGCGCCGCTGTGGAAACCTTGCTGGCCGCCTTGAAAGGCTCGAACAAGCCGTTCCTGCATACCAGCGGGTCGAGCATTGTCGGTGATGCGTCGGGCGGCAAGGCCAGTGAGGTCATCTACTTCGAAAGCAATCTGCCTGAGCCGACCGTCGACAAGGCTGCCCGCGTGGCTATCGACAACCTGATCCTCGCGGCGGCCGCTGACGGCATCAATTCGGCGGTGATCTGCAACACCCTGATCTACGGCCACAGCCTGGGCGTGAAGCGTGACAGTGTGCAATTGCCGCGCTTGCTCAAGCAGGCGCGCAAAAGCGGAGTAGTGCGCCATGTGGGCAGCGGGCAGAACATCTGGTCCAACGTGCATATTGAAGACGTGGTCGCCCTGTATCTGCTGGCGCTGACCAAAAACGTTCCGGGTACTTTCTACTTTGTGGAAAGCAGCGAAGCGGCGTTTATCGACATGACCACGGCGATTGCCCAAGCGCTGAACCTGGGCAAACCACAGGATTGGCCATTGGCCGAGGCTGAGGCCGAGTGGGGGTATGAAATGGCCAATTACGGGTTGGGCTCCAACAGCCGCGTGCGCGGTAAACACGCTCGTGAACTGTTGGGCTGGGCGCCGAAGCGTACGTCGGTGGTGGAGTGGATTCGCAACGAGATGATTTGATGTTCGCTTAGCACCGCGGCGTGGCCATCGCGGGCAAGCCCGGCTCCCACATTTTTAAGGTGTGACCCCTATCAAATGTGGGAGCTGGCTTGCCTGCGAAAGAGGCGACTCGGTACCTCGGAGCTGACACTTCACTAGCCCCACCCGACGCAATTCCGTACCATTCCCCGCCTTATCCCCCGCAACTCCCTGGTACTCCATGAACCTCACCCGTCTGCGCGCCGACGCCCTGGCCGGCCTCACCACGTCTTTCGCCTTGCTGCCAGAATGCATCGCCTTTGCCTTGGTGGCTCATCTCAACCCGCTGATGGGCCTCTACGGTGCTTTCATCATTTGCACCCTCACCGCGTTGTTCGGCGGCCGGCCGGGCATGGTCTCGGGCGCCGCCGGTTCGATGGCGGTGGTGATCGTCGCGCTGGTGGTGCAACACGGTGTGGAGTATTTGCTGGCGACGGTATTGTTGGGCGGGTTGATCATGGTCGCTTTCGGCCTGTTGCGCCTGGGCAAGCTGGTGCGCATGGTGCCGCATTCGGTAATGCTCGGCTTCGTCAACGGCCTGGCGATCATCATTGCGCTGGCGCAATTGGAGCATTTCAAGAGCGGCGAAACCTGGCTCAGCGGCACGCCGCTGTACGTGATGGCCGGGCTGGTGGCAGTCACCATGGCCATTGTGTACCTGCTGCCGCGCCTGACCCGTGCCGTGCCGCCCGCGCTGGTGGCGATTCTGGGTGTGGGCCTGGCGGTATACCTGCTCGGTTTGCCGACCCGTACCTTGGGGGATATGGCGCACATCGCCGGTGGCTTGCCGACCTTCGCGCTGCCGCAGATTCCCTGGACCCTGGAAACCCTCGGCATCATCGCGCCCTACGCGTTTTTGATGGCGATGGTTGGCCTGTTGGAAACCTTGCTGACCCTCAATCTCACCGACGAAATCACTGAGACCCGTGGTTATCCTGACCGCGAAAGCGTGGCCCTGGGCGCGGCGAATATGGTCTCGGGTCTGTTTGGCGGCATGGGTGGTTGCGCGATGATCGGGCAAACCGTGATCAACCTCAGCTCGGGCGGGCGTGGGCGTTTCTCCGGGGCGTTTGCTGGGGTGATGATTCTGTTGTTCATTCTATTTCTGTCGCCACTGATCGAGCGGATCCCGCTGGCGGCGTTGGTGGGCGTGATGTTCGTGGTGTCGCAACAGACCTTCGCCTGGGCGTCGCTACGGGTGATCAACAAGGTGCCGCTCAATGATGTGCTGGTGATCATGGCGGTGACGATCATTACGGTGTTCACCGACCTGGCCACCGCTGTGCTGTGCGGTATCGTCATCGCCGCGCTGAACTTCGCCTGGCAGCAGGCGCGGGAACTGTACGCCGATGAACACCTGGAGGCCGATGGCAGCAAGCTCTATCGGCTGCACGGCACGTTGTTCTTTGCCTCAACCACGCCGTTTTTGAATCAGTTCGATCCGGCCAACGACCCGGCTCAGGTCACGCTGGATTGCCGTCACCTGAGCTTTGTCGACTATTCGGCGATTGCCGCCCTGATGACCCTGCGCGAGCGCTACACCAAGGCTGGCAAGCACCTGCGGGTACTGCATTTATCCGAGCGCTGCAAAAAACTGCTCAAGCGCGCCAAGGTTCATCACGACTGACGCCTTCTTCTGTAGGAGCGAGGTTGTTATTACGGCCCGACCAGGTCTTCCAGCTCCTGGGCGCGGGTCTGGGTCATGTCCAGCACGCAGCCTGAGCCGTTTACCTGATCAATCGTGCCGCCGGTGGCGCTGCCTGCGTAGGCGCAATTGGCGTCGCGGTATTTGATCCACAGGCGCTGCACGTCTTGCAGTTGCTGTTTGCGCGGGCCTTCCTGGGCGGCGAGGGCGGTTTTGTAGGCACGGTTCAGACGGTCGTCCTGCACCTTGGTTTGCCTGGCGTTGCAATTGACCATGTCGGCGGTGGTATTGGCGCTGTCCATGCATTTTTTCAAGGCAGGGTTGTCGGCGGCATAAGCGCTGCTGCACAAGAGCAGGACGCTGGCGGCAATTGTGGTGCGAATCATGAGCGGGTTCCTGGGCAATGGATGCGCAGTCTATGACTCAAGGGCGGCGTTTGAGTTTCCGCCTTCACTGATCTTCATGTAAGAACACCCTCCGAATTTTCATCCACCCACGTCGGGCATATCCCCAAGCGACAGCGCTTATCCGTGGGCGAAAATTACTTTCATAAAAATTGAAAATGCTCCTCGGGAATGATTTATGAGTTTCACAACCAATTCGACGTGACCCTTTCCGAGGAGTACCGCATGGCCGCATCACCGGGCTTCGGGCTGTTGGCATACGCTGCCATCGCCATCATTGCATTGATCGTGCTGATTGCACGCTACCGACTCAACCCCTTTATCGTGATTACCCTGGTGTCCATCGGCCTGGCGCTGATGGCCGGAATGCCGGCGGACACCATCATGGGTTCGTACGAGGCGGGTGTCGGCAAGACCCTGGGGCATATCGCCCTGGTGGTGGCGCTGGGTACCATGCTCGGCAAGATGATGGCCGAGTCCGGTGGCGCCGAGCAGGTGGCGCGCACGCTGATCAACCGCTTCGGTGAGCGCAATGCCCACTGGGCGATGGTGTGTATCGCGTTCCTGGTGGGGCTGCCGCTGTTTTTCGAAGTCGGCTTTGTGTTGCTGGTGCCGATTGCTTTTACCGTGGCGCGGCGCGTGGGCGTGTCGATCCTGATGGTCGGGCTGCCGATGGTCGCTGGCCTGTCGGTGGTGCATGCGTTGGTGCCGCCGCACCCGGCGGCAATGATGGCGGTGCTGGCCTATAACGCCTCGGTCGGGCAAACGGTGCTGTATGCGATCCTGATTGGCATCCCCACGGCGATCATTGCCGGGCCCGTCTACGCCAAGTTCATCGTGCCGCACATTCAGTTGCCGGCGCAAAACCCGCTGGAGCGTCAGTTCATCGAGCGTGAACCGCGTACGCGCCTGCCCAGCTTTGCGCTGACCATGGGCACCATCCTGTTGCCGGTGGTGTTGATGATGATCGGCGGCTGGGCCAACGTGATTTCTACGCCGGGCAGCGGTTTCAACCAGTTCCTGTTGTTTATCGGCAACTCGGTGATCGCCCTGTTGGTGGCGACCCTGGTGAGTTTCTGGACCTTGGGCCTGGCCCAGGGCTTCAACCGCGAGTCGATCCTCAAGTTCACCAACGAATGCCTGGCGCCGACCGCCAGCATTACCTTGCTGGTGGGCGCGGGCGGTGGGTTGAATCGCATCCTGGTGGACGCTGGTGTTACTCATGAAATCCTTGGCCTGGCTCATGCGTTCCAGTTGTCGCCGCTGGTGATGGGCTGGCTGTTCGCCGCGTTGATGCGCGTCGCCACCGGCTCGGCCACGGTAGCCATGGCCACCGCGTCCGGGGTGGTCGCGCCGGTCGCCTTGGGCCTGGGTTATCCACACCCTGAATTGCTGGTGCTGGCGACTGGTGCGGGCTCGGTGATCTTTTCCCACGTTAACGACGGCGGCTTCTGGCTGATCAAGGAATACTTCAATATGACGGTCATCCAGACCTTCAAGACCTGGACCGTACTGGAGACCCTGATTTCGCTGGTCGCCTTCGGTCTGACCTACGGCTTGTCCCTGGTGTTATGAGCCTGATTCTATAACCGGAGCCTGCATGGACATCCTCTACCAGATCCGCGCCCGCCAGGACTCGTTCAGCGCCGGCGAAGGGCGTATCGCCAAGTTGATGCTTGAAGATGTGGGCTTTGCCGCCTCGGCCAGCCTGGAGGCGTTGTCCCAGCGGGCCGAGGTCAGCACCGCGACCTTGTCGCGTTTTGCCCGCAGCGTTGGCTGCCGTGACTTGCGCGATTTGCGCCTGCAGCTGGCCCAGGCCAGTGGTGTGGGCAGCCGCTTCCTGGACCCGGCGGGGTTGCCGGAACAGTCGGCCTTTCATCGGCAAATTCTGGGCGATATCGAAGCGACGCTGCGCCAGCATTTGTCAGGTTTTAACCAGCACAGCTTTGTCGATGCGGTCAGTTTGCTGGGCAAGGCGCGGATGATTCATGCGTTCGGCATGGGCGGCCCCTCCAGCCTGTGCAGCGATGAATTGCAGGTGCGCCTGGTGCGTCTGGGCTACCCGATTGCGGCCTGCCATGACCCGGTGATGATGCGCGTCACGGCCGCGACCCTGGGCCCGCAACATGCCTTGATTGTCTGTTCCCTCACCGGCCGCACACCTGAATTACTGGATGTGGTGAAACTGGCGCGCAACTACGACGCACGGATCATTGCCATCACCCTCGCGGACTCTCCCCTGGCCGAATTGGCGGATGTCCTGCTGCCGCTGCAACCGGCGGAAACCAGTTTTATCTACAAACCCACCGCCGCCCGCTACGGCATGCTGCTGGCCATCGACCTGCTCGCCACCGAGCTGGCGCTGGCCCTGCCGGACGACAACCAGGAACGCCTGCGCCGGATCAAGCTGGCCCTGGATGATTACCGCGGCGGCCCTGACAGCCTGCCGCTTGGAGACTGATATGACGTACGACACGCTGATTCGCCAGGCGCTGATCATCGATGGCAGTAACACCCCAGGGTATGTCGCCGATGTGGGCGTGCACGCAGGGCGCATCCGCACGATTGGCGACTTGTCCACAGCCCGGGCCGAGCAAGTCATCGACGCCCATGGCCGCGTATTGGCGCCGGGTTTTATCGACGTGCACACCCACGATGACACGGTGGTGATCCGCCAGCCGCAGATGCTGCCCAAGCTCAGCCAAGGCGTGACCACGGTGATTGTCGGCAACTGTGGCATCAGCGCCTCGCCGGTGAGTTTGCGCAGCGACCCGCCGGACCCAATGAACTTATTGGGCAAGCGTGAGCAGTTCTGTTATCCGCGGTTCAGCGATTATCGCAACGCAGTGCAAGGCGCCGATCCGGCAGTGAACGTTGCCGCCCTGATCGGCCACACGGCGCTGCGCAGCAACCATATGGATGACCTGCATCGCACCGCCACGCCCTATGAAATCGCGGCCATGCGCGTGCAGTTGCAAGAGAGCCTGGAGGCCGGTGCCCTTGGGTTATCCACAGGCCTGGCCTACGCCAGCGCATTCAACGCCGAGACTGATGAGGTGTTGCAGCTTGTTGAAGAACTGACGGCCTACGGTGCGGTGTACACCACGCATTTGCGCAGCGAGTTCGAGCCGGTACTGGAGGCAATGGATGAGGCGTTTCTGATCGGCCGACATGCCAGGGTGCCGGTGATTATTTCCCACCTTAAATGCGCGGGTGCCGGTAATTGGGGGCGCAGTCCGCAGTTGTTGGCGGCTCTGCAAGCTGCAGCGGAAAATCATCCGGTGGGCTGTGATTGCTATCCCTATGCTGCCAGTTCCTCGACCCTGGACCTCAAACAGGTCACCGACGCGTTTCGCATCACCATCACCTGGTCGACACCGCACCCGCACATGGGCGGGCGCGATTTGCAGGACATCGCTGGCGAGTGGAACGTTTCGCTGTTGGAGGCCGCTCGCCGTTTACAGCCGGCAGGGGCGGTGTATTACGGGATGGATGAAGCCGACGTTCGGCGCATCCTTGCGCATCCGTTGTCAATGGTGGGCTCGGACGGCTTGCCTGAAGACCCGTTTCCTCATCCCCGCTTGTGGGGGGCCTTCCCACGGGTACTCGGGCATTTCAGTCGGGATGTCGGCTTGTTCCCTTTGCACACGGCGGTGCACAAGATGACCGGCTTGTCGGCGGCGCGCTTTGGGCTGGCCGAGCGTGGCGAGATCCGTGAAGGCTACTGGGCTGACCTGGTGTTGTTCGACCCCCTGCGGGTGCGGGATGTGGCGGATTTCACCGCACCGCAGCGCGCAGCTGAAGGGATTGATGGCGTGTGGGTCAATGGCGTATTGAGCTATCGCGATGGGCAGGCGAACGGCGCGAGAGCAGGCCGGTTCCTGGCGCGTAGCGGGGATTTGCGTGGTGGGTTTACGGCTCTATAGTGGGGCTTCTTTTATACGGAGCTGTCGCCATGCACTTAGGAAAAGTCGTCCCCATTCTGCGGATTTTTGTCGAGGTCAAAGCCTTGGAATTCTACGTCGACTTCCTGGGGTTCAAGGTCGATTGGCAGCATCGTTTCGAGGCGAATTTCCCGTTGTACCTTCAGGTCTCGCTGGGGGAGTGCGTGCTGCATTTGTCCGAGCATCATGGTGATGCTTCGCCGGGGGCGGCGGTGCGAATTCTGGCCCAAGGGGTCGATGCGTATCAGCAGCAGTTGCTGGGCAAAGAGTACCGATATGCCAAGCCTGGGGTTGAGGACACGCCCTGGGGTTCGCGGGAGATGAGTATCCGTGACCCGTTTGGGAATCGGCTGGTGTTTGTCGAGGACAGCGAGGTCTGAAGGGTAAATGGCAGGCAAAAAAAAACCGCCTTAGTAGGGCGGTTTTTTATTGCAAACCCAGTGAGTGGCTGGGGTTTGCTATCTCAAAGGACGCATTGACCCGCAGGTGGATACTAACTGCCGGTCACGTCGTCACGCAAGACGGAACGATGGCCGGCATGGATCCTTTAGGCATCTTCTCTTGCCTGATTTTGACTGCAAAAGCTTGCAATGAATCTATCGGCGATACTGGATATTTGACCACTGTTAGACACACCTTAGACGGGAATGTTGGTTAGGATCTTCCCCGTTCTGCGTTTGTCGCTTTTGGGGGGCCGGGTACGCGCGCGAATTCTGGACTGACCGCCACGGGCTAGTAATCCGTGCCGGATTGATGCGGAAGGCCTACTAGCCCGGCCACCTCAAAGGACGCATTGACCCGCGTCCAAAGGCTCACGTGTTCCGGTAAGTGCGCTGGAGGTAAGGCCCAACTCTAGGAGGGCCGAGTATGTCTAAGTTTGCACCTGTGGCGAGGGAGCTTGCTCCCGCTGGGGTGCGAAGCGCCCCTAAAAAACGGGACTGCTACGCAGTCCAACGGGAGCAAGCTCCCTCGCCACAGTGGTTGTGGTGCTACACCCGGAAATGACTGACCATCTGCTGTAACTGGCTACCCAATCGAGCCAGTTCCACACTCGACTTGGCCGTCTCATCACTGGCAGTCGCGGTCTGCTCGGACACATCCCGCACATTCACGATACTGCGGCTGATCTCTTCCGCCACGGCGCTTTGCTGTTCGGCGGCCGCTGCAATCTGCTGGTTCATCGACTGGATATTCGACACGGTGCGGGTGATGTTTTCCAGGGATACCCCGGCCTTGCGCGTCAGTTCGACACTGCTGTCGGTGAGGCTGCGGCTGTTGTTCATCACGCTGGCGACTTGTTGGGTGCCGTTCTGCAAGCCGGCCACTAGGCCTTCGATTTCTTCGGTGGACTTCTGTGTACGTTGCGCCAGGCCACGCACTTCGTCGGCGACCACGGCAAAGCCACGGCCGGCTTCCCCGGCACGCGCAGCTTCAATGGCGGCGTTAAGTGCCAGCAAGTTGGTCTGTTCGGCCACGGCCTTGATCACGTCCATCACGCTGCCGATCTTGTTGCTCTCTTGTTGCAGGTGCGTCATGGCGTCGGTGGAGCGCGCCACTTCGGCCGCCAGGCGTTCGATCTGGGCGATGGCTTCAGCCACCACTTTATCGCCTTCGCGGGCTTGGCCGTCGGCGTCGGAAGCGGCTTGGGAAGCCTGCTCGGCATTGCGCGCGACTTCTTGCACAGTGGCCGTCATTTCATGCATGGCGGTAGCGACCTGATCGGTCTCGATCTTCTGGCTGTTCACGCCGGCGCTGGTCTGCTCGGTCACCGCTGACAACTCTTCGGCGGCGCTGGCGATCTGAGTGACGCCATCGCGGATGCCGCTGATCAACTCGCGCAGGGTCGTGCCCATGCGCTGGATGCCTTGTTGCAGCACGCCCAGCTCATCACGGCGGGTTACCTGGATGTTGTGGCTCAAGTCACCCGAAGCGATGCGCTCTACCACCGCCAGGGTGTCCTGGATCGGGCGGGTGATCTGACGGGTGATGACCCAGGCGGCAATTACGCCAACCAGCAAAGCCAGCAAGGTGCTGATCAATTGCAGGCTGCGGGCCTGGGTGCTTTCAGCGTCGCGACGTTCCAGTTGAATGTCGTACAGCTTGTCGCTGATGGTCACGATATCGGCGCCCTGGGTGGTCATTTCGGCGCGGGCGGTGACGATGTTGGCGTTGGCTGCCTTGTAGCTCTGCACGGCGCTGCGGTAGGCACCGAGGGCGGTTTCCAGGGCCGACAATGCGCTTTGCTGACCGGTACCGAACGCCGCGCTGAGGTCCTTCAAACCGGCGACGGCTTTTTCCAGTTGCGCCGCAGCGCGGGCTTCGGTTTCTGCGTTGGGACTATTGGTATAGCCGCGCACTTCGTAGCGAGCTTGCTGGAACTCATTCTTGGCTTGGGTCACGGCCAGAAATTGCGTGAAGCGTTCCGGGCTATCCGGCGCCTGTTGCACACTGGTTTGCAGCGCATTGATTTGCGCGTTGGCGACATCGGCCTTGGCGCCCATGACGTCGCGCGCAGCGTTGCCATTGCGGTAGGCCTCGCGCATTTTGTTCAAGGACTGGCGGTAGGCGGTAATGACGGCTTTCTGGTCATTGAGCAGCTTGAGGTTTTCCGGGCTCTTGAAGCTATCCAGCAGCTTCTGTTGCTGAGCGGCGAAGGCATCGAGGCTGGTCTGTACGTTCTGCGCCACGGCTTCGTCGCCATTGGCCAGCATGTATTGCAAGCGCACGATGCGCAGCTTGGTCAGCGAGGCGTTGAGCTGGGTGATATCGCTCATCCAATTGCTACGGTCGATCAAGCCGCCGAGGCTGGTCCAGCCCGTGAGCGCCAGGACTGAAGTGAGGACCAACACCAGGCCGAAGCCCAGGCCGAGTTTGAGATTGACGCTGATGTTACCGAACCAGCTGTTCATCGAAAGCTCCTTGAAGAGTGATGTCTGTCTGCTGGACGGTGTGTTGTTGTTTGAGCCAGCCAAGATGTGTAGGGCTGTATCGGCGGCAAGGGACAATTCTGAAATACTTTTATTGCCGGGCGACGAAGGGTCATCGGCACGCTAATGCGATGCCGGGGTGGGGCTGATCATGGGCCGCTCTTGTGTGCTAGTCTGCGGGCCCTTTTAGTTCTGGGCAGCGCGGGAAACCGTGGTGTCCTACAGCGGAGCCTCTTCATGTCCGAAGTTAATCTGTCCACCGACGAAACCCGCGTCAGCTACGGTATCGGCCGTCAGTTGGGCGACCAACTGCGCGACAACCCGCCACCGGGCGTGAGCCTGGACGCAATCCTGGCCGGTCTGACCGACGCGTTTGCAGGCCAGCCGAGCCGTGTTGACCAAGAGCAAATGGCAGCCAGCTTCAAAGTGATCCGCGAAATCATGCAAGCCGAAGCCGCTGCCAAGGCTGAAGCTGCTGCGGGCGCTGGCCTGGCTTTCCTGGCAGAAAACGCCAAGCGTGATGGCATCACCACCCTGGCTTCCGGCCTGCAATTTGAAGTGCTGACCGCCGGTACCGGCGCGAAGCCGACCCGTGAAGACCAAGTGCGCACCCACTACCACGGCACCCTGATCGACGGCACTGTGTTCGACAGCTCCTACGAGCGCGGCCAACCTGCGGAATTCCCGGTGGGTGGCGTGATCGCCGGCTGGACCGAAGCCCTGCAACTGATGAATGCCGGCAGCAAATGGCGCCTGTACGTGCCGAGCGAACTGGCTTACGGCGCTCAAGGCGTTGGCAGCATCCCGCCGCACAGCGTTCTGGTATTCGACGTCGAGCTGCTCGACGTTCTGTAAGACCTGCTGATTACCTGTTGGGACGAACGCGTTCGCCCCAACAGGCATTTGCCAGTTTCTTCATGGATGGAACTTGCCATTCAAGTCGGTCGCCGGGCGCAACGCTCGTGCATAGCAGAACAGAAACAGATTCCTTACCACCTCCTTCAGCACCCCAGGCTCACTGGAACTCAGGCCATTCACGTCCAGATCGCCTTGGTCCTGTAGCTCGTTCAGCGCTTCTTCCTCAAGCACCGCACAGACTTCACCGGTTTCCCGATGCAGGATTCGCAGGTAAGGGTGGGGGCGATCCAGCCAGGCATCTATCAAATAAGTCATGGTCGTTCTCCTTGATGGGTTTCAATGAGAATAATTCTTATTCATAGAATAGCAAGCGTCTATTGGCAGTTTCTGGGTTTTTCTGTGTGGGTATTGCGTTCGATCAACGCAGAGGGCGAAACGCCATCCCGCGGCGGGCGCGGGATGGAATGCAGCAGGATCAGACTTTGCGTACGAACTCGGACTTGAGTTTCATCGGGCCGATCCCGTCGATCTTGCAGTCGATATCGTGGTCGCCGTCGCACAGGCGGATGTTCTTGACCTTGGTGCCGACCTTGACCACCAGGGAAGTGCCCTTGACCTTGAGGTCCTTGATCACGGTGATGGTGTCGCCGTCCTGCAGGACATTGCCCACAGCGTCTTTCTTCACGGTTTCATCACCAGCCACTTCGGCCTCGCCAGTGGCGGACCATTCATGGGCGCATTCCGGGCAGATCAGCTGGGCGCCGTCTTCGTAGGTGTATTCGGAATTGCATTTCGGGCAGGGAGGCAACGTGCTCACTAAAGCTCCTAGAAAGTCAGGGATGGCTAAAAGTCGCACATTATATAGGGTTTTAAACGCGGATGGGGTTGGACTCGTCCTAATGTGGGAGCTGGCTTGCCTGCGATAGCGGCAGTGAGTTCACTCCAGTCATCGCAGGCAAGCCAGCTCCCACATTAAACAGCGCGGAATCAGTGAGTACGGGCGACCGCAAACTCACTCAGCTCAACCAGGGCATCCCGGTATTCACTGGCCGGCAGCGCTTGCAGGCATGTGATCGCCCGCGCCACGTAGTCACGCGCCAGTTGCGCGGTGTACTTCAGGGAACCCGAAGCTTCTACAGCGGCACGGATGGCTTCCAGGTCTTCGATCCCGCCTTTCTGGATCGCCTTGCGCACCAGGGCGGCCTGTTCCGGCGTGCCTTCGCGCATGGTGTAGATCAGCGGCAAGGTCGGCTTGCCCTCGGCCAGGTCGTCACCGACGTTCTTGCCCAGGGTTTCGGCATCGCCCTTGTAGTCGAGCAGGTCATCCACCAGTTGGAACGCCACGCCCAGGTGATCACCAAAGGTACGCAGGGCTTCGGCCTGTTCGGCGGTGGCGCCACACAGCGCGGCAGCACTGTGGGTAGAGGCTTCGAAGAGCATCGCGGTTTTGCCGCGAATTACTTCCATATAGGTTTCTTCGGTGGTGCTGGCGTCGCGCACCTTGGACAGCTGCAACACTTCGCCTTCGGCGATGATGCGCGTGGCCTGTGAAAGAATCTTCATCACCGGCATCGAGCCCAGCTCGACCATCATTTCGAACGAGCGCGAATACAGGAAGTCGCCCACCAACACGCTGGGCGCATTGCCCCACATCGCGTTTGCAGTCTCGCGACCACGGCGCATGCCGGACATGTCGACCACGTCATCATGCAGCAAGGTGGCGGTGTGCAGGAATTCGATCGTGGCGGCCAGCAGGCGCAGGTCATCGCCTTGGCGGCCCAGGGCCTTGCCGCACAGCAACACTAATAAAGGACGCAGGCGTTTGCCGCCCGCCGACGTAATATAGTCGCCAATTTTGGAGACCAGCGGCACTTTAGACGTCAGCTGCTGTTTGATGATGCCGTCGACGGCGCTAAAATCGTCCGCGACCGCGCGGTAGAAAGCTTGGGGTTGCATCAGCGACAGTCGCTCCAGAAGGGTTGCGCGGCATGCTAGGACCCTGACCCCCGGGTGTCAAGGCGCGATAGACGGCCCCTTGCAAGCCTCCCATAGCTTGCGTACAATCGCGCACCCTGAACTTCCTGGGCAGCACCTGCCTTACGCAATTGCATTCGGGACGTCCATCCCATGCAGCCATGCCAGCCAATACCTCTTCTTATAAAGCGCTGGGTGAGCAGGATTATCGGAGAAATACCATGTCGTACGCAGTAATTGTTACTGGTGGCAAGCAATACAAAGTCGCCCCAGGTGAATACCTGAAGATCGAGAAACTGGAAGTCGCTACTGGCGAATCCGTTACTTTTGATCGCGTTCTGTTGGTCGCCAATGGCGATGACGTGAACATCGGCGCTCCAGTTGTTGCTGGCGCTACCGTTGTGGCTGAAGTGATCTCCCAAGGTCGTCACGATAAAGTCCGCATCATCAAGTTCCGTCGTCGTAAGCACCACATGAAGCGTATGGGCCACCGCCAGTGGTACACCGAGATCAAAATCACCGGTATTCAGGCTTAATTTCAGCCTAATTCCTCACTAGGAGAATTGACTCATGGCACACAAAAAAGCTGGTGGTAGTACCCGTAACGGTCGCGACTCAGAAGCCAAACGCCTTGGCGTGAAGATGTATGGCGGCCAGAAAATCATTCCGGGCAACATCATCGTGCGTCAGCGCGGCACCCAATTCCACGCCGGTTACGGTGTTGGCATGGGTAAAGATCACACCCTCTTCGCTAAAATCGAAGGCGTGATCAAGTTCGAAGTAAAGGGCGCGTTCAACCGCCGTTACGTGAGCGTTGTCGCAGCTTAATTGCGAGATCGCTGGAAAAGCCCTGTCTTGCGACGGGGCTTTTTCGTTTGTGGAGTGAGTCTCTTGCAAAGCTGTCTGTGATGAGCTCAGGCGCTGGTTTGCGGTCGCTGATTGAGGTCGCTGCGCTCATTTTTGCAAGAGTCTTATGTCTTGGTTTCTTAAGCTCGTCCATGCGGCGAGAGGCGTTTTGTTATGAAGTTCGTTGATGAAGTTTCCATCCGAGTAAAAGCAGGCGACGGCGGTAACGGTTGCATGAGTTTCCGTCGCGAAAAATTCATCGAAAACGGTGGCCCGAACGGCGGTGACGGCGGTGACGGCGGTTCCATCTACATGATGGCCGACGAAAACCTCAACACCCTGGTCGACTACCGTTACACCCGGCACTTCGATGCCGAGCGTGGCTCCAACGGCGGCAGCACCGACTGCACCGGTAAAAAAGGTGAAGACCTGGTACTGCGCGTACCGGTCGGCACCACGATCATCGACTCCGCGACCCAGGAAGTGATTGGCGACCTGACCAAGGCCGGCCAGAAACTGATGGTTGTGCAGGGCGGCTGGCACGGTTTGGGTAACACCCGATTCAAGTCCAGTACCAACCGTGCACCACGCCAGACCACGCCGGGCAAGCCGGGCGAGCAGCGCGACCTGAAGCTGGAAATGAAAGTACTGGCGGACGTGGGCCTGCTGGGCCTGCCGAACGCGGGTAAAAGTACCTTCATTCGTTCGGTATCGGCCGCCAAGCCGAAAGTGGCCGACTACCCGTTCACGACCCTGGTGCCAAACCTGGGCGTGGTCAGCGTAGACCGCTGGAAAAGCTTCGTAGTCGCCGACATTCCTGGCTTGATCGAAGGCGCTTCCGACGGCGCGGGCCTGGGTATTCGCTTCCTCAAGCACTTGTCCCGTACCCGTTTGCTGCTGCACCTCGTCGACATGGCACCGCTGGATGACACCAGTGCCGCCGATGCCGCCGAAGTCATCGTCAGCGAACTGACCAAGTTCAGCCCGGCCCTGGCCGAGCGCGATCGCTGGTTGGTACTGAACAAGTGCGACCAGATCCTTGAAGAAGAGCACGAAGAGCGCGTCAAGGAGATCGTTGATCGCCTGGAGTGGGAAGGCCCGGTCTACGTCATCTCGGCCATCGCCAAAGAAGGCACCGAGCGCCTGACGCGCGACATCATGCGTTACCTGGAAGACCGTGCCGACCGCCTGGCGGCCGACCCGGTGTACAAGGCCGAACTCGCCGAACTCGACCAGCAGATCGAAGACGAAGCCCGTGCCCAGTTGCAGGCCCTGGACGACCAGCGCGCCCTGCGCCGCAGCGGCGTGAAGTCAGTCCACGACATCGGCGACGATGATTGGGACGAAGAAGACGTGGATGATGAAGATGGCCCGGAAATCATTTACGTGCGTGACTGATCCGTTGCGATAAACTTGAACGCCGCTCCCTGGAGCGGCGTTTTGGTATCCGGGTATAACGTTATGGGCAGCGCTGGGTCGCGCGGCCCTCACTCTAAGGTTGAAGATGATGCGGAGCAAAGTGACAGGTGCGCAGCGCTGGGTCGTGAAAATCGGCAGTGCGCTGTTGACGGCGGATGGCAAGGGTCTGGACCGCGCAGCCATGAGCGTCTGGGTCGAGCAGATGGTGGCCTTGCATGAAGCAGGCGTTGAGTTGGTATTGGTGTCGTCCGGAGCGGTTGCCGCCGGGATGAGCCGCCTCGGCTGGACCGCGCGACCCAGCGCGATGCACGAACTGCAAGCCGCTGCCGCCATCGGCCAGATGGGCCTGGTGCAAGCCTGGGAGTCCAGCTTTGCCGAGCACGGTCGCCACACGGCGCAGGTGCTGCTGACCCACGACGACCTGTCCGACCGCAAGCGCTACCTCAACGCCCGCAGCACCTTGCGCGCGCTGGTGGAACTCAAGGTCATCCCGGTCATCAACGAGAACGACACCGTGGTCACCGACGAAATCCGCTTCGGTGACAACGACACCCTGGCCGCCCTGGTGGCTAACCTGGTAGAGGCCGACCTGTTGGTGATCCTCACCGACCGCGATGGCATGTTCGACGCCGACCCGCGTAACAACCCCGATGCCCAGCTTATCTACGAAGCCCGCGCCGACGACCCTGCGCTGGATGCGGTCGCCGGCAGTGTCGGCGGTGCCCTGGGCCGCGGTGGCATGCAGACCAAACTGCGCGCCGCTCGCCTGGCCGCGCGTTCCGGTGCCCACACCATCATCGTCGGCGGGCGCCTGGAGCGCGTGCTGGATCGCCTCAAGGCCGGTGAGCGCATTGGTACGCTGCTGTCGCCGGAACGCGGCATGTTGGCCGCGCGCAAGCAGTGGCTGGCCGGGCATCTGCAAACCCGTGGCACCTTGGTGTTGGACGCGGGAGCCGTATCGGCCTTGTCCCAGGGCAACAAGAGCCTGCTGCCGGTGGGTGTGAAGTTGGTACAGGGCAGCTTCCGCCGTGGCGAGATGGTGGTGTGCGTTGCGCCAGACGGTCGTGAGATAGCGCGCGGCCTGGCCAACTACAGCGCCCTGGAAGCACAGAAGATTATTGGACAATCCTCCGACGCCATTGTCGGACTCTTGGGTTATATGGCAGAACCGGAACTGGTTCACCGCGACAACCTGATCCTGGTTTAACCATAGGAAATACACGATGCGCGTGATAAAGGGATTGCTCGGCCTGCTGTTGGCCATGCCGCTGCTGGCTTCGGCCGAAGAAGTCGGCCAGGTGTCGACAGTGTTCAAGTTCGTCGGCCCCAACGACCGGATTGTGGTTGAAGCGTTTGACGACCCCAAGGTCGATGGCGTGACGTGCTACTTGTCCCGCGCCAAGACCGGCGGGGTAAAGGGCGGGCTGGGTCTGGCCGAAGACCGTGCCGAGGCCTCGATCGCTTGCCGCCAGGTGGGCCCGATCCACTTCAAGGGTGAACTCAAGGACGGCGACGAAGTGTTCAAGGAGCGCACCTCGCTGGTGTTCAAGACCATGCAGGTGGTGCGTTTCCTCGACAAGAAGCGCAACACCCTGGTGTATCTGGTCTACAGCGACCGCTTGATCGAAGGCAGCCCGCAGAATGCGGTGACGGCGATCCCGATTTTGCCCTGGCCGACCGCTCAGTAACCTGCAGGCGAGTTTCGTCACCGGCGTCTATGATTGCAGCCTTTCGGGTTGTAAGCTCCGAAGGGCTGCAATGCAAAGAACATGGGATATCTGGAGTTCGTCATGAGTGCTTTCCACGATCTGAAACTCAAAGCCTTGGACGGACAAGCGCTACCGCTGGCGCCTTTCAAGGGCCAAGTCGTGCTGGTGGTGAATGTGGCGTCCAAATGTGGTTTGACCCCGCAATACGCGGCGCTGGAAAACCTCTACCAGCAGTACAGGGGCCAAGGGTTCACAGTGCTCGGCTTGCCATGCAACCAGTTTGCAGGCCAGGAGCCCGGCACCGAGCAGGAGATTCAGCAGTTCTGCAGCCTGAACTACGGCGTGACCTTTCCACTGGGCAGCAAGATCGAGGTCAACGGCCCTGATCGGCACCAGCTGTACCGCTTGCTGGCGGGCGAGGGCGCTGAGTTTCCTGGGGATATCACCTGGAACTTCGAGAAATTCCTGTTGGGTAAGGATGGCCGGGTACTTGCGCGTTTCTCGCCCCGTACGCCCCCAGAAGATCCCTCCATCATCCAGGCCATCGAAAAAGCCCTGAGTTGACGCCTACAGGTATTCGGGCGCTTCTATACCTTAATCATTTAGATCAATAGTACTTTGAGAGACGCTCTGCTCTCCATATTATCCACGTCATAAATTTCTCAGCCGTGGAGCGCTCCATGCCCGTCCAAGCCTTGTTCAAACCCTTCCAGCTCGGTGCATTGCAATTGTCGACCCGCGTGGTCATGGCGCCCATGACCCGCTCGTTCTCCCCAGGTGGCGTACCCAACTCGAAAGTCATTGAGTACTACCGTCGCCGTGCCGCTGCCGGTGTGGGCTTGATCATCACTGAAGGCACCGTGGTCGGGCACCCAGCCTCCAACGGCTACCCCAACGTGCCGCATTTTTACGGTGAAGCCGCCTTGGCCGGCTGGAAGAAAGTGGTCGATGCAGTCCACGCCGAAGGCGGCAAGATTGTCCCGCAACTGTGGCATGTGGGCAGTGTGCGCCGTATCGGCACTGAACCTGACGCCAGCGTGCCGGCTTATGGCCCGATGGAAAAGCTCAAGGACGGCAATGTCGTTGTGCACGGCATGACCAAACAGGACATCACGCAGGTGATCAACGCCTTCGCCCAAGCGGCCAAGGATGCCCAGGCGATCGGCATGGACGGCGTGGAAATCCACGGTGCCCACGGCTACCTCGTCGACCAGTTTTTCTGGGAAGGCAGCAACCAGCGCACCGACGAATACGGTGGCAGCCTGGCCAACCGCTCGCGCTTTGCCATCGAACTGATCCAGGCGACCCGCGCCGCTGTCGGCCCGGATTTTCCGATCATCTTGCGTTTCTCCCAGTGGAAGCAGCAGGACTACACCGCGCGCCTGGTACAAAGCCCTGAAGCGTTGGGTGAGTTCCTCAAGCCATTGTCTGACGCTGGCGTGGATATTTTCCACTGTTCCACCCGTCGTTTCTGGGAGCCGGAATTTGAAGGCTCGGACCTCAACCTGGCCGGCTGGACGCGTCAGCTCACCGGCAAGCCAACCATCACGGTGGGCAGCGTGGGCCTGGATGGCGAGTTCCTGCAGTTCATGGTCAACACCGACAAAGTCGCCCAGCCTGCCAGCCTGGAGAAACTGCTGGAGCGCCTGAACAACGATGAGTTCGACCTCGTGGCAGTGGGCCGTGCATTGCTGGTGGACCCGGATTGGGCGGTGAAGGTGCGCGAAGGGCGTGAAGGCGACATCCTGCCCTTCAGTCGTGAGGCGTTGACGACCTTAGTGTAAGGACTCGGACTCCCTGTGATGGGGCACAGGGAGTTCTGTTGCTTTAGTGATTAATACTCTGGCCGCTTATTCAGCTCTTTGTGATGATCAGTCTTGAGCCCATCTTTGTGCCCAGGCTGGCCGTAGGTTGGCGGTTCTGCACGGGATTGATCCAGCCATTGTTGCTGGCGTGTCCACTCCGCGGTTGGCATGTTGACGCCATTGCGTACACCCATTCCATAAATTGGCATTGTTCATTATCTCCATATTCAAAGGGCCTGCTTGATCGGCAGGTCTCTATGATTGGCGTTACGCAACCGTTGGTTCCCGGTTTAAATACCAGGCAAAACTTGAGTGGCCGGTAGCAGGCTGGCCATGCGTTTGATCATTGACCGATTGTTCAGCGCACGTAAGGTTGCGTTGGAAGGTCAAAACTCTCCCCGCACACCCCACGTAACTGATGCTCGAATTGCTCGACAATCGCTGGCCAGCCTTGGCGGCTTGCGTGTTGACGGGCATTGAGGCGCATACGGCGTAAACCTTCTGCGTCCTCCAGCAGCCAATTGGCGGCATCGCAAAACGCATTTTCATCCCCCGGCATCGCCAGCACCCCGTTATAGCCATGACGAATATGCTGGGTGGCGGCTGCCTGGTCGTAGGCCACAACTCCCAGTCCTGAAGCCATGGCCTCCAAAACCACATTACCGAATGTTTCGGTCAGGCTGGGGAACAGGAACACATCGCCGGATGCGTAATGACGAGCCAGTTCTTCACCGCGCAAAGCACCGCAGAAAATGGCGTCGGGAAGGTCTTTCTCCAGCATGGCTCGTTGCGGCCCATCACCAACGATGATCAGTTTCATCTGACGCAGTGGGTATCTGTCTTGCAAGGTCTCGAAACAGCGCTTGAGCAGTCCCAGGTTCTTTTCCTGCGCCAGTCGTCCTACATGCAGTACTGCGATTTGCTCATTATTCAATGCCCAGCGTTCGCGCAGAGTGCTGTCGCGTTTGGCGGGGTGGAACAGTTGGCTGTCGACGCCTCTGGCCAACATCCCCAAGCGCTCAAAATGCCGACGCTCCAGTTCCAGACGCTGACTGGCGCTCGGTACCAGGGTCAGGCTCGAGCGGTTGTGAAACCAGCGCAGGTAATGGGTGACCACGCGACTGAGCAGGCTCAAGCCGTACTGGTTCGAATACTGCTGAAAGTTGGTATGAAAGCCGCTGACGACGCTGATTCCCAACCGCCGAGCCGCCCGCAAAGCGGATAATCCCAGCGGCCCTTCCGTGGCGATATACAACACATCCGGGCGCTGCCGGCTCCAGCGTCGGAGCAGTTTTCGCATCGACGATTGGCCCCATTGCAGCCCTGGGTAACCGGGTAATGGCCAGCCGCGGCACAGCAGCAGTTGATCGTCACTTGATCGGCTCTTATCGGTGTTCTGACGTGGGCGCACCAGCTCGACCTGATGGCCGCGTGAGCGCAAGCCCTCGCACAGGCGGCCAAGGGTATTGGCCACCCCGTTGATTTCCGGCGGGAAGGTTTCGGTAATGAGGGTGATGTGAAGCGAGGCTGTCGTCATGACCCACAGTGTCGGCGTGGGCCATGTCGCCATTGTGTCAGTGCGATGATGGATTTATGACTTGACCACCGCTTGCTGCGCCATCGCTTCGGCGCCTTGCTCACGCACCCAGAACAACGTCGCCCCGGCCACCGCCGCTGGCATCATTAACAGGTTGACCACCGGCACCAGCAGCACCAGGTAAACAATGCCGCCAAAGCTCATGCTCTGCCAGCGCTTCTGGCGCAGCCAGGCGAGCATTTCGTTCCAGCCCAGCTTGTGGTTGTCGGCCGGGTAGTCGATGTACTGGATCGCCATCATCCACACGCCAAACAACAGCCACAACGGCGCCGCGATCAGGTTGACCACTGGGATGAACGACAGGATAAACAGGCCGATGGCACGTGGCAGGAAGTAACCCAGCTTGCGCATCTCCCGCGCCAGGGTGCGTGGGACCATGGCGGCCAGTTCGGCCCAACTGAACGGCGGGAAGTCGTCGGTGCCACGTACCACGACCTCGACCTTCTCGGCGAGAAACCCGTTGAACGGCGCGGCGATGATATTGGCGAGCATGGTGAACGTGAAAAACACCATCAGCACCACCAGCACAACAAACAGCGGCCACAACAGGTAATTCAAAAAGCCTAGCCAGTGGGGCAGCGTCGGCATCAAGCTATCGACCCACAGGCTGAACTGATGGCCGGCGAAATAGATCAACCCGACGAACAGCACCAGGTTGATCGCCAACGGCAGCAACACGAACAGGCGCAGGCCAGGGCTCAACACCAGTTTGAGGCCTTCACGCAGGTATTGCGGGCCGGAAAGAGCAGGGGCGGGCATGGAATACTCCGAGCAAAATGGCGAACGCGCCGACCTTACCGGCTTTGCACCTGTTGTGAAAGCGCGGGCAGGTAGGCGACATCCAGGGTTACAAAGGTGTCGATTAACTTAATTGCGCACATAGAGAACACCTATGAGCTGGATTGTTAATGCGTATTTCCTTAATCTTGCCCCCCTCGATACGCTGCACCCATTATTTTCAGGACCTGGCGAGTCAAAGCCTTCCCCAAGTGCTTCGCGGTCCTTTTTTATTCCCGCCGCCCTGTGGTTTGGGCGGTCGGTAGGAGTGAGTCATGTCTGATACCCGTCATTCCCGAGTGATTATTCTCGGTTCCGGCCCTGCCGGTTACAGCGCCGCTGTCTACGCTGCCCGGGCCAATCTCAAGCCGCTGCTGATCACCGGCATGCAGGCGGGCGGTCAGTTGACCACCACTACTGAAGTCGACAACTGGCCTGGCGATGTCCACGGCTTGACCGGCCCGGTGCTGATGGAGCGGATGAAAGAGCACGCCGAGCGCTTTGAAACCGAGATTGTCTTCGACCATATCAACAAGGTCGACTTCTCGAAAAAGCCTTACAGCCTGACCGGTGACAGCGGTGTGTATACCTGCGACGCGCTGATCATCGCCACCGGCGCCAGTGCGCGTTACCTGGGCCTGCCTTCGGAAGAAGCGTTCATGGGCAAGGGCGTTTCGGCCTGCGCCACTTGCGATGGTTTCTTCTACCGCAACAAGCCGGTTGCCGTGGTCGGCGGTGGCAACACTGCTGTGGAAGAGGCGCTGTACCTGGCCAACATCGCCAGCACCGTGACCCTGGTTCACCGCCGCGAGACCTTCCGCGCCGAGAAGATCCTGATCGACAAGCTGCACGCCCGTGTCGCCGAAGGCAAGATCATCCTCAAGCTCAACGCCACCCTGGATGAAGTCCTGGGCGACAACATGGGAGTGACCGGTGCCCGTCTGAAAAACAACGACGGCAGCTTCGACGAGCTGAAAGTCGACGGTGTGTTCATCGCCATCGGCCACACCCCGAACACCTCGCTGTTCGAAGGCGTGCTGGAAGCCAAAGACGGGTACCTGGTGGTGCAAGGTGGCCGTGAAGGCAATGCGACCGCGACCAACATCGAAGGTATCTTCGCTGCCGGCGACGTGGCAGACCACGTCTACCGCCAGGCCATCACCTCGGCCGGCGCCGGTTGCATGGCGGCCCTGGATGCCGAGCGTTACCTCGACGGTTTGAAGGACGCTTCGTTCTAAACCTGTGAAATTGAAAAAACCGGCGAAAGCCGGTTTTTTTATGCCTGCGATCTAGCCGAGACACCGCAAAACAAATGTGGGAGCTGGCTTGCCTGCGATAGCGGTGTGATAGTCACCACCGCCCTCGCGGGCAAGCCCGGTTCCCACATTGAGCGGGGTTGATTATTAAATCAGCGGCGAGTCAGAGGCTGTTCAGCAAACTTCACTGCGGCCAGCCCATGGGCAATCAACGCTCGGATATTGCCATGGTCACTGCCCTCAGGCGTCGCCACCACCGACCGATAATGCTCACCAAACGCTAGCAGTGCTTCCTTATCACTCAACCCTTCCAGCAGCGCCAAACCCAGGGTCTTGCACGAACCTTCGTTCTGTCCGGCAGCGTTTTCCACACCGCCGTTGGTGAAAGCTTGCGGCTGGTAGTTGTAACCGGCCGCGACGAACGCCAGGGTGTCGGCAAAGAGGTGTTCGCCACTGTTGAGGCTGGCGCGCAGGGTGTTCAAATCAGTCATGAGGCTTTCCTTTGGCAAACGCGGCCTGTTGGTCGGCGTTGGCTTCTTGCTGGTATTGGGCTTTCCACTCGGCGTACGGCATGCCGTACACCACTTCACGGGCCTCATCGAGGCTGACCTCGATCTGGCGTTCGTCGGCCTCGGCCTTGTACCACTTGGACAGGCAGTTGCGGCAGAAGCCGGCGAGGTTCATCAGGTCGATATTCTGCACATCCTTGCGGCTGTCCAGGTGGGCCACCAATCGGCGAAAGGCGGCGGCTTCGAGTTCGAGGCGTTGTTGGTCGTTCATAGGGCTCACTTAGTATCAGCGGCTGGCGGCCAGAGTGATCGAAACCGACTCGGCAAAGCGCAGCGCGTGGGGCTTGTCCACTTCGACTTCGGCGTACAGCACCGATTCGTTGCTCATCACCAGGTCCAGCAGTTCCTGGGTCAGGCGCTCCAGCAGGGCAAAGCGATTGCCTTCGACGTGAGCGATGATGGCCTTGGTGATGGTGCGGTAGTTCAGGGCGTGGTCGATGTCGTTGTCACGCACGGCTTCCTGGGCGGCATACAGGATGGTCAGGTTGATCAGCACATCCTGTTTGTTGAGGATTTCGTCCTCGTTGATGCCGATAAAGGTGCGCAGGCACAGGTCCTTGACCCGGATACGCGCCATGCCTGGTTGAAGTTGTGGCATTGCTACTTGCTCCGTCCAATCAGTTGCAGGAACTCCATGCGGGTGGTGTTCGACTCGCGAAAGGCGCCGAGCATCACCGAGGTGTTCATGGTTGAATTCTGTTTCTCCACGCCGCGCATCATCATGCACATGTGCTTGGCTTCGATCACCACCGCCACGCCGGCGGCCTGGGTCACGTCCTGGATGGCGTCGGCGATTTGCCGCGTGAGGTTTTCCTGGATCTGCAGGCGCCGGGCGAACATGTCGACAATGCGCGCCAGTTTTGACAGGCCCAGCACCTTGCCGGTCGGAATATAGGCCACATGGGCCTTGCCGATGAAGGGCAGCAGGTGATGCTCGCACAACGAATACAACTCGATGTCCTTGAGGATCACCATCTCGTCATTGTCGGACGCGAACAGTGCGCCGTTGACGATTTCTTCCAGGTTCTGCTCATAGCCATGACACAGGTACTGCATGGCCTTGGCGGCACGCTTGGGCGTGTCGAGCAGGCCCTCGCGCTGCGGGTCTTCGCCCAGGCCCTTGAGGATCTCGCGGTAATGGTGGGGCAGGGATAAGGTCATACAACATCCTCGCAAACGGCTTACTTGATATGCCGCCCGCCGTTGACGGTCAGGGTGGTACCGGTGACATAGGGATTGTCCAGCAGGTAACGCACGCTCTGGTAGATCACCTCGGGCCCGGGCTCGATGCCCAGGGCCGACTTGGCCAGGACTTTGGCGCGATAGGCCGCGTCATCGCCTTCGTTGAACATCACCATCGCCGGTGCGATGCCGTTGACCTTGATCAGCGGCGCGAACTGTGCGGCAAACGATAACGTGAGGCTGTCCAGCCCGGCCTTGGTGGCGCAATAGGCGATGTGCTGCCGGCTGCCCTTGCGCACCACGTCGTCGCTGATATGCACGATATCGGCGGGTGTCGAGCGTTGCAGCAAAGGTGAACAATGCAGGTTGATCAGGTACGGCGCAAGCATGTGCACGCTGAACATGTCGATAAAGGCACGGCTTTCGTCGCCCGGGGTTTCGGCGACCCAGGCTGAAGCGTTGTGGATGATTGCTCGCAGGCTTTGAGTATGGGTTTTGACTGCGGCAATGAAAGCCAGCACTCCGGCTTCGCTGGAGAAATCGGCAAACACGCCGATGGCACCGCGCTCACGCAGCGCCTGCACGCCGGGGCGTTCGCTGCGGTAGCTGAACATCACCGCTTGGCCTTCATCCAACAGGCGCTCGGCACAATGCAGGCCGACACGCTGGCCGGCACCGGTGATCAGGATCGGAGCGTTGGTTGCATTCATGGGAGGCTCAAGTCGCTGGCAGGCTCAAACTATACCAGCGCGCCGGCCTCCCTGTACTCAAGCGGCGGCTTCAGTGACTTTGCGAGGGGGCGAAGGGTGCAGCCAGTTCGCCAACAGATGGGTCGACAGCGGTATAAAGAAATAAACCATCAACGGGGTCAGCGCTGCGGTGCTCACCAGTACGCGGCTGAACAGGTCCAACTCGCTGAGCAGCGGCCCCAGGCCGAAGTTGAACAGCAGCGATACCGGGAAAAATGCCAACCAGATGGCCACCGCCTGTTTCCAGCGTGGCGGGCGGGCACCCACTGCGCCAAACCAGCCATCGATACCGCTGACGCGGTGTTCCGACGGGTCGGCAAACAGCTCGCTGCCTCGGCTCAGCCACGCGCTGCGCGACGCGGAGAATTCCCAGGCATGCAGGGTTTTTTCATCGGCAAAGCGGAAGATGATCTGGAACTCATCATCATGGGGTGGCGGGGCCAGCACGCCGGAACCCAGGTAACCGGGGAAGTCAGTCGCCAATTGCTCGCCTTCACGCAGCCAGGCCATCAGTTCTTCGTAGCGACCTTTGGCCACGCGGCGCGCAACCATCAAGGTGACGGGTGAGGTAGACATCGTATATCTCCAAATCAGCAAGTGCGCCGAGCCGGGTAGGCTGTGCACGAACGAGGCTGCGGGGTGGTGCAGCGACGCAAAAGAACAGGCAAGGATTATTCCGGATTTGCCCAAATACGCCAGAAACTTCGGATGGATCGCCGTAGATCTTGAATCATGCAGTTCAATCGGCGTTAAATGGTGTTCAAATTCATACAAGTTTTTTGACCGCTGATGCCCGAAATCACTGCGCCTCTTCGCGAAACGACAGCCGACAGCCACTCTGACTGCGAGGGGCTGTTTCCGATTCGTGAAGTGGCAAGACTCACAGGTGTAAACCCGGTGACCTTGCGGGCGTGGGAGCGTCGCTACGGTTTGATCCAGCCTTTACGCACCGAAAGTGGGCACAGGCTGTACTCAAGCACCGATATCGACACCGTGCACCGCATCCTCGACTGGATCGAACGTGGCGTGGCGGTGAGCAAAGTCGGCAAGCTTTTGGCGCGCGACCCACAGCCCAACGAACCGGCTACCGCGTCACGCAGCGATACCGAACTGGAGTGGCGCCAATGGCAGGCGCAATTGCGGCAGGCCATCAGTGCCTTTGATGATCGTGAGCTCGACCGGTTGTACGGCCAGATCTTCAGCGTCTATTCGACGGCCGTGGTGTTCCAGGACATTCTGGTCCCGCTGTGGCAGCAGTTGTTACGTCACCAAGGCCGCTTTGGCCAAGCCAGCGAGTGGCTGTTCTTCGATAATTTCCTGCGCTCGCGTGTCGCACGGTGCCTGCAAATGGCCTGTGCCTCGCCAGCGCCCAGGGTATTGCTGTCAGCCATTGCCGGAGAGTGCCGTGAGCTGGAGTTGCTGGTGGCGGGCTTGTTGATGTCGAGCGAGAAACTGGCGGTCAAGGTCCTGGGCGTTGGCCAGCCACTGGATGAGTTGACGCTGATCTGTGAGCGCACTCGGCCGCAAGCCCTGGTGCTGTTTTCCAACCATGCCCCTGGCGCAGAGCTGGCGTCGCGGCTCAATCGCCTGGCCTTCACCCTCGACTGCCCGTTGCTGCTGGCTGGAGAGGCGTCAGAGCTGGCAGAACACAGCCTGGAGGGGGCATCGATTGGTTGTCTGGGCAATGACGGGCGCTTGATGCCGCGCCGCTTGCAGCAACTGCTCAGCGGCCATCTGGAGTCTCAGGCATGAACGTGAGGATGAACCAGGCGATGCTGGTGCAGGATGAACTGGCGTAACCGTTCGATCTCATCGGCATCGCTCTGGCTGAGGCGATAAGCGAACAGGCCGCGGGCGGTTTCCCGCTCCAGCGTACCGCGCAGGGCGATGCGTTCGTAGCCGGAAGGGCTGAACCACAGGGAAAACGTCTTTGGCGGTTTGACCCGGCCACGCACTTCTACCAGCACCCCTTTGAATGACACTTCGTGCACCCACAGCGCGCTGGAGTAGCCCTTGATGTTTTCCAGCGCCACCGGCGTTTCAAGCGCCAGGCGCCACGGGCGGATCATCGGCCCATCTTCAAAAATGCTCGGTACGCCCAGGCGCAAATGCACGGCATGAAACTCATCTTCCACCAGGTGCAACGGGAAGGTGAGTTGCTGGTTGTCGAACTGCGCCTGGATGGTGACCTGGTCGTGAGCCGCTAGCCGCGTGAGCAAATCGCGAATCTGTGCGCCGCCATTAACCGTCAGGCTCGACCATGCATCCCGCAGGTTGAGCTGCGGGTTGTGCTGCATGTCCTGGATAAAATCCAGCTCGTCCTGCGTCAATAGCGTGTCGCGTTGCATTGATCTGGCTCAAGGCTGAGGCATTAAAAAGCCATTATCGCTCTAAAGACCGCGTTTTTTACAGTTTGTTAAATCCACTCGTCGCCTTGAGTGCCGCGAGCTCACTTTTGAGCTCGGCTAACTGGGCTTCCAGCTGGGCGACGCGCTGTTGGGCTTTGACTTGAGTGGTGACGTCTTTTTGCACGCCGACGAAATACGTTTGCTTGTCGACCTCGTTGTACACGGTCGAAAGCGATAGCTCGTTCCAGAAAGGCGTGCCGTCTTTGCGAAAGTTGCGCAGGATCTCCCGGCAGGCGCCGCCGCTGTCGAGCGCGTCACGGATGGCGATCAAGGCCGGTTGGTCGCGGTCGCCCGACTGCAGGAAGCGGCAGTCCTGATACAGGATCTCGTCGAGGGTATAGCCGGTCAGCCGTTCGAAGGCCGGGTTGACGTAGATCAGCGGTTTGTCGTTGCCTTCGCGCTCGGCAACAACGATTCCGTCGTTGGACGCATTGACGACCATTTGCAACAGTTTGGCGTTAATCATAGAGCGGTCCATGGCCTGGTTTTGACCTTGCCAGTTTATGGCAAGTCTGGAATGTTGCACGGTGCGCACTGAAATATTGGCACGGGCTGCTAATATCCCACGCTTTCACTCAACCACAGGATCAGATTGATGAAAGTCGCCATCCTCTCCGGCTCGGTCTACGGTACGGCTGAAGAAGTCGCTCGCCACGCGGAAGAAATCCTCAAGGACGCAGGTTTCAACGCCTGGCACAACGCACGTGCCACGCTGGCAGACGTGCAGGCCTTTGCTCCCGATGCATTCCTGGCAGTGACCTCGACCACCGGCATGGGCGAGTTGCCCGACAATCTGCAGCCTCTGTACTCAACCATCCGCGACCAACTGCCCGCCGCCTGGCGCGGCCTGCCGGGAGCGGTCATCGGCCTGGGCGACGCCAGCTATGGCGATACTTTCTGTGGCGGCGGTGAACAAATGCGCGAATTGTTCGCCGAACTGGGCATCCGCGAAGTGCAGCCGATGCTGCGCCTGGACGCCAGCGAAAGCGTCACCCCGGAAGCTGACGCCGAGCCTTGGCTGGCCGATTTGATCACCGCGCTGCGCGGTTGAGCCCCAGGGAGCGCCGTTATTGACGGCGCTTGTTTGACACGTATTTGTACTATTCTCTTGACTGACTCGCTCAGTCATCAAGCTGGCTGCCAAGGAAACTCCTTGCGCCTCGGCGTCTGACTAGACTGGCTCTCACTTTAGACACCATAAGAAGTGCGCCAAGGAGGTCATTGCCATGAGCCTAGCCCCTGCTCCATCGCCACAAAACGTCAAAGCCCAGGTCAGCGCCGCCGAATGGCAAACCCGCGTGGACCTCGCGGCCTGCTATCGCCTGGTGGCCATGCACGGTTGGGATGACCTGATCTTCACGCATATTTCGGCCAAGGTGCCGGGCACTGAAGATTTCCTGATCAACCCCTATGGGCTGATGTTCCACGAGATCACCGCGTCGAGCCTGGTCAAGGTTGACCAGGCCGGCAATAAGCAAATGGAGAGCCCCTACGAGATCAACCCTGCGGGCTACACCATCCACAGCGCCATCCACGAAGTGCGCCACGACGTGACCTGCGTGCTGCACACTCACACTGCTGCGGGCGTAGCGGTGTGTGCGCAAAAGCAGGGTGTATTGCCCATCAGCCAGCAATCGCTGTTTGTACTGTCCAGCCTGGGCTATCACGCCTATGAGGGCGTGGCGCTCAATCACGAGGAAAAGGCCCGCCTGCAAGCGGATTTGGGCCAGAACAATTTCCTGATGCTGCATAACCACGGCCTGCTGACCTGCGCCGGCACCATCGCCGATACCTTCCTGATGATGTTCACCTTCCAGCGCGCCTGCGAGATCCAGGTGCTGGCCCAGAGCGGCGGCACCGAGTTGATCGCCATCGAGCCGCAGATTCTCGCCGGTGCCAAGGCGATGGTGGCAGCTGTCACAAAAAGCGCCCAAGGTATGGGTGGTGCGCTGGCCTGGCCGGCGCTGCTACGCAAATTGGACCACCAGGACCCCGGGTATAAAAGCTGATGCCACTCGCCGAGATACCGCTCAGAGCCTGGCGCAAGCGCGGCCAGGACTTCGTCTTTCGTGGCCACACCGTGCGGTATTGGATGGCCGGGCAGGGCGAGCCGTTGCTGCTGATTCATGGTTTCCCCACGGCCAGTTGGGACTGGCACTACCTGTGGCAACCCCTGGCCCAGCGCAATCTGGTGATTGCCTGCGACATGCTCGGCTTTGGCGACTCGGCCAAACCCTTGGACCACGACTATTGCCTGTTGGAACAGGCCGATCTGCAACAGGCGCTGCTTGAGCACCTGCGCGTAGAGCAGCCGGTGCATGTGTTGGCTCATGACTACGGCGACAGTGTCGCCCAGGAATTATTGGCTCGGCATTACGAGGGCCGGTTCCCGATGGCGAGTTGTGTATTTCTCAACGGCGGGCTGTTTCCGGAAACCCATCGGCCGGCGCTGGTGCAAAAGCTGCTGCTCAGCCCGTTGGGCTGGATGATCGGTCGGGCCTTTGGGCGCAATGCCTTGGCCAGCAGTTTCAACCAGATCTTCGGCCCCCAGACGCGGCCCAGTGAAAGCGTGCTGGATGATTTCTGGAGTTTGATCAGTTGCAACGACGGCCCGCGTATCCTGCACAAACTCATCGCCTACATCCCCCAGCGCCGTCGTCTGCGCGAGCGCTGGCTCACGGCCATGCAGCGAGGTGAAGTGCCGCTGCGGGTGATCGACGGCGAAGTAGACCCGATTTCCGGGGCTCATATGGTCGAGCGCTATCGCCAACTGGTGCCCGCGCCCGACACGATAAGGCTGGCCAATATCGGCCACTACCCGCAGATCGAGGCGCCGGTCCAGGTGCTCAAGCATTACCAGGCGTTTCGTGAGCGCATCAGCCAGCCTTCACCGCGCGCGGCCTATTCCTGATTCCGCGCATCATCCCGCTGCCTTATCAAGCACCATTCAGCCCCGGCCGTCTTTATTGTGACCAGAGGCTGCGTGCGTGACACTCTGCCTATCCCATTGTCGCCAGCGGAGTTCGGTATGAGTGAGTCAGTGCAGTTCCAGGATAAGGTCGTGATCGTCACCGGCGCCGGTGGTGGCTTGGGCCAGGCCCATGCGCTGCTGTTCGCCAAGCACGGGGCCAAAGTGCTGGTCAACGACCTCGGTGGCTCAACCCAAGGCGAGGGCGCCAACGCCTCGGCGGCCGACCGGGTGGTGGCGCAGATCCGCGCGGCAGGCGGTATTGCCGAGGCCAACCATGACTCCGTCACCGACGGCGACAAGATCGTACAGAACGCCCTGGATGTTTTCGGCCGGGTCGACGTGGTGGTCAACAACGCCGGCATCCTGCGCGACAAGACCTTTCACAAAATGGACGACAACGACTGGGACCTGGTTTACCGGGTGCATGTCGAAGGCGCCTACAAAGTCACCCGCGCCGCCTGGCCGCATTTGCGCGAGCAGGGTTATGGCCGGGTGATCTTCACGGCGTCGACGTCAGGCATTTACGGCAACTTCGGCCAGTCCAACTACGGCATGGCCAAGTTGGGCCTGTATGGCTTGACCCGTACCCTGGCGCTGGAAGGGCGCAAGAACAACATTCTGGTCAACGCGATTGCCCCCACCGGTGGCACACGCATGACCGAAGGGCTGATCCCGCCGCAGGTGTTCGAGCGCCTCAAGCCGGAACTGGTCAGCCCGCTGGTGGTGTACCTGGGCAGTGACGCCTGTGAAGAAACCGCAGGCTTGTTTGAAGTGGGTGGCGGCTGGATCGGCAAGACCCGTTGGGAGCGCAGCCTGGGTGTGGGTTTTGATCCCGAGGCCGGTTTTTCGCCGCAGGATGTGGCCGCGCACTGGCAGCAGATCTGCGATTTCGAAGGGGCTGCGCACCCCAAGGACAATATCGAGGCACTGAAGGAAATGATGGCCAACTTGCAGAAGTTCAGCCTCTGATCATTGCCGGTAAATCAATGAATCCCACGGGGCGTCGATGACGCCCCGTTTTATTGCAGGCATAAAAAAGGCCGCTGCATAGGCAGCGGCCGAAGTAAGACGTTGGATCAAGGAGCGACAAATCAACGTCAGTGAACACCGGGAACAGACTGATTACGGGATCAATCCGTTATAAATCAGCTTTTCTCCCCAATGCGGGAGCGGGCTGTTTGCCCTGAAAGCCAGGCAAGAATAGTCGGTTGTAACAAAATGAGTAATAGCGAATCAGGACAAGGACTATTACCAGATCGGCAATAATTACAGGGCGCCATCGATCCTTCTGATAACCCTTCATCCATCGCATGCATGTCATCAAGCCAACGCCCGGCCAGAGAACCCCGTCATCCTTTCGAGCGACAACACGAATACCTCCTTGGTGCGCTTATCGCTCCTCAAGGGCGGCAGTAGGGTGGGGCCTTCTGTCACTCACCGGGGAAGACGCATGACAAAAACAATAATGCGCGCCATCTTCACGCCACAGGCGCTGGCCACTGCGGTTGCGCTGGGCTGCTGTGCCCAGGCGCAGGCTGTTTCGTTCAACATCGGCGAGATCGAAGGGCAATTCGACTCCTCGCTATCGGTCGGCGCCAGTTGGGGCATGCGCGATGCCGACAAAAGCCTGGTCGGCACGGTCAATGGCGGGACGGGCCAGGCGTCCACCGGGGATGACGGGCGCCTCAACTTCAAGAAGGGCGAGACCTTCTCCAAGATCTTCAAGGGACTGCACGACCTTGAGTTGAAGTACGGCGACACCGGGGTATTCGTGCGTGGCAAGTATTGGTACGACTTCGAGCTCAAGGACGAAGACCGCGAGTTCAAGCCCATCAGCGACCACAACCGCAAGGAAGGCGCCAAGTCCAGCGGTGCGCAGATCCTCGATGCCTTCGTCTACCACAACTACTCCCTGGGCGACCTGCCCGGCACCGTGCGCGCCGGCAAGCAGGTGGTCAGTTGGGGCGAAAGTACCTTCATCGGTAACTCCATCAACAGCATCAACCCGATCGACGTGTCGGCGTTTCGCAGGCCCGGTGCCGAGATCAAGGAAGGCTTGATCCCGGTGAACATGCTGTTTGCCTCCCAGAGCCTGACCAATCAACTGACAGTGGAAGGTTTCTACCAACTGGAATGGGACCAGACGGTGCTCGACAACTGCGGCACCTTTTTCGGCGGGGACGTAGCGGCGGATGGCTGCACCAATAACTACACCGTGGGCAGCCCGGCGATCCGACCGCTGCAACCGGTGGCCGCTGCCTTTGGTCAAGGGTTTGGCGTGACCAATGAAGGCGTGATCGTGCGGCGTGCCGGTGACCGCGATGCGCGTGACTCCGGCCAGTTCGGCGCGGCCCTGCGTTGGCTGGGTGATGACACTGAGTACGGCCTGTACTTTATGAACTACCACAGCCGCACACCGACCGTCGGCACCCTGACCGCCAATACCAACCTGGCCACCATCGGGCGCATCATCAACACCGCCAACGCCCTGGCACCCGGTTCCGGGGGCGGTTTGGCGCAAAGCACCATGCTTGGCCGCGGCCAGTACTACCTGGATTACCCGGAAGACATCCGCCTGTTCGGCGCCAGTTTCTCCACCACCTTGCCCACGGGCACGGCGTGGACCGGCGAAATCAGCTATCGGCCCAATGCGCCGGTGCAGCTCAACACCACTGACCTGACCCTGGCCCTGGTCAACCCCATTGCGGGCCAACTCGCCTCACCCATCCGCAGCAATTTCGGCGATGACAACAAAGGCTATCGCCGCAAGGAAATCACCCAGATCCAGAGCACCATGACCCAGTTCTTCGACCAGGTACTGGGCGCCGAGCGCCTGACCCTGGTGGGCGAAGCGGCGGTGGTGCACGTCGCCGGCCTGGAAGACAAAACCAAACTGCGTTACGGCCGAGACTCGGTGTACGGCGCCTACGGTTTTCAAGGTGACACCGACGGTTTTGTCACCTCCACCTCGTGGGGCTACCGGGCGCGGGCGATCCTTGACTACAACAACGCCATTGCCGGTGTGAACCTCAAGCCCAACCTGTCCTGGTCCCACGACGTGGCGGGCTACGGCCCCAACGGCCTGTTCAACAAAGGCGCCAAGGCCATCAGCGTCGGCGTGGATGCGGACTATCGCAGCACCTACACCGCAAGCCTGAGCTACACCGACTTTTTTGGCGGTGACTACAACACCCTGACCGACCGCGACTTCCTCGCCCTCAGCTTCGGCGTGAACTTCTGATCTGGCTTAAAAGAAGGACAAGACCCTATGCGTAAGATGATTGCAATGTTGGCCCTGAGCGTATTGGCCGCCAACGTAATGGCGGCGGTATCGCCCGAAGAAGCAGCCAAGCTCGGCACTTCCCTGACCCCGGTCGGCGCGGAAAAAGCCGGCAACGCCGATGGCTCGATTCCGGCCTGGACCGGCGGCATCCCCAAGAATGCAGGCGCGGTGGACAGCAAGGGGTTTCTCGCCGACCCCTTCGCCAGTGAAAAACCACTGTTCGTGATCACCGCTGCCACGGTGGACAAGTACAAGGACAAGCTCTCCGACGGCCAGGTGGCGATGTTCAAGCGCTACCCCGAGACCTACAAGATTCCGGTGTACACCAGCCACCGCACGGTCAACTTGCCGGCGGACATTTACGAGTCGATCAAGCGCAGCGCCGTGAATGTGAAGGCGATCAACGATGGCAACGGCCTGGAGAATTTTACCGGCAACCGTTACTACGCGTTCCCTATCCCGAAGAATGGCGTGGAGGTGCTGTGGAACCACATCACCCGTTACCACGGCGGCAACCTGCGGCGCATCATCACTCAGGCCACGCCCCAGACCAATGGCAGCTACACGCCGATCCGTTTCGAAGAAGAAGTAGCGGTGCCGCAAGCCATTCCGGATATCGACCCGGCCAAGGCCGCCAACGTGCTCAGCTATTTCAAGCAATCGGTCACCGCCCCGGCGCGGCTGGCGGGCAACGTACTGCTGGTGCATGAAACCCTCGACCAGGTGAAGGAACCGCGCCTGGCCTGGATCTACAACGCCGGCCAGCGCCGGGTGCGGCGCGCGCCGCAGGTGTCCTACGACGGCCCAGGCACCGCCTCCGACGGCCTGCGCACCACCGACAACTTCGACATGTTCTCCGGCGCGCCCGACCGTTATGACTGGAAACTGGTGGGCAAGAAGGAGATGTACATTCCCTACAACAGCTACAAGCTCGATTCGCCAAGCCTCAAGTACGACGACATCATCAGGGCCGGGCATATCAACCAGGACCTGACCCGTTATGAACTGCACCGCGTGTGGGAAGTGGTCGGCACCGTCAAGCCCAGCGAGCGGCACATCTATGCCAAACGCCATATGTTCATCGACGAAGACAGCTGGCAAGTCGCCCTGGTGGACCACTACGACGGCCGCGGCCAACTGTGGCGCGTTGCCGAAGGCCATTCGCAGTTCTACTACGACCACCAGGTGCCGGCCTACACCGTGGAAACCCTGTACGACCTGATTGCCGGACGCTACATCGCGCTGGGCATGAAGAACGAGGAGAAGAGCAGCTTCGTGTTCGGTTTCGCAGCCAAGGCGGCGGACTACACCCCGGCCGCACTGAGGTCGGCGGGCGTTCGCTGATTCCACACTGAAATGAGGTTGAAAATGTGGGAGCTGGCTTGCCTGCGATAGCGGTGGGCCAGGCCGCTCATCGATTGCTGTTGCACCGCCATCGCAGGCAAGCCAGCTCCCACACTGAAGGACGTATACCTTGGTTTTTATGGTCTTCAATCAACCCGCTGAATACTTCTTCAACAACCGCCAACCACAGGTCTAGGGTGACGCAACAATAAAAACAGCAGGATGCAGCAATGACCGCCATGACCCGCTGCCTGGACCGTTCTGGATTTATGCCACGGCTGTCCGCCCACCATGTGTTGCGTGCGCGGCTGACTGTGCCGCTGCTGACGGCGCAGGCGCGGGTAAGGTTGCTGTGCGCGCCGGGTGGCAGTGGCAAGAGCGCGTTGCTCGCCGAGTGTGCGTTGCAGGCGCCGAAGGGGTGCCGGGTGGTGTGGATGCCACTCAACGGTGCCGCGCTCAGCCCCTTGGAATTCTGCGCACGGCTGGCGCAGCAGCTTGGCTTGCCGTTTGTGGATGAAGCCACGTTATTGCTCGACTTGGGCCGTTGGTCACACACCACGTGGTTGTTTCTGGATGATTTCTGTCGCTCACCTGCGCCTGAGCTGGATGCGCTGCTGGACCGTTTGCTCGCCGCTGGCAGCCCGCAGTTGACCTGGTGGCTGGGCGCGCGACGGCGCCCGTTGTGCAATTGGCCACGCCTGTTGCTCGACGATGAGTTGCTGGAGTGCAGCGAGTTGTTTTTCAGCGCCGAGGAAGTCGAGCAACTGCTCGCCCCGGGGCATACCGTCGACAGCCTGATGCAGTTCAGCGCCGGTTGGTGCGCCGGTGTGCGTATCGCCTTGTTGGGCGACGGCCACCCCGACAAAACCCTGCTCGATTACCTGCAGCATGAGCTGTTCAACACCTTGTCGGCGCCATTGGCTGAGGCCTGGCGGGTGTTGGCCCATCTGCCGCGTTTCAACCTGAACCTGTGTGAGTACTTGTTCGGTGGTGGTGACGGCGCTGAGCATTTGCGCGAATTGCAGGCACTGGGTGCGTTTATCCAGCCCTGGGAAGACACCAGCGACTGGCTCCACGTTTTCCCACCGTTGGCGCGACTGCTGCGCGATGAGCCCTGGCCGGCCAAACGCTCCTGGCACCGACGCGCGTGCCAATGGTTCAGCGCCGAGGGTGACTGGCAGGCCGCGTTCGAGCAGGCGTTGCTGGCGCAGGAATACGAAGTGGCGGTGAGCCTGTTGCAGTATTTCAGTTTTGAGGATCTGTTTCGCCAGCAAAATGCCCTGCTGCTGTTGCGCCTGCATGAACAGCATGGCGATGAGTTGATGTTGGGTTCGGCGCAGTTGGTGGGGCTGCTTACGGCCGCGTTGTTGTTTGCCGGGCGCTTCGAACAGGCCGCCTTGTGCATCGACCAACTGGCCCGGTTCGCCCCGCAACCGACGGCCGCCGCGCAGCGCTACCTGCTGGCGCGTTGGCAGGCGCAGTGGGGGTGGTTGCTGCATTTGAGCGGTGATGCCGAGCGCTCCCGTGAGCACTTTCTCGAAGCCCTGCAAGCGCTGCCTGACAGCGCCTGGACATCACGGCTGATGTGCCTGTCGGGCCTGACCCAGCAAGCCTTGCTGCGCGGTGAGTTGGAGGCCGCCCAACGCTTGAACCGTGAAGCGCTATGCCTGGCCCGGGCCCACGGTTCGCTGGTATTGGAGGCCCTGCTGGAGTTGGATCACGCCCAGTTGTTGGAACAGCGTGGCGCGCCGTACCGGGCACAAAGCCTGTTGGAAACGGTGCAAGCGATGTTGGCCGGGCAACGGCTCACCGCCGGGCCGTTGGTGGGGCGTATTGTCCTGCGATGTGGGCATCTGGCCTTGCGTCAGGGCCAAGACACCCTGGCCGCCGAGTGTTTCGAGACCGGCTTGAGCATGTGCCTGCAAAGCCAGGACAAGCGCGTGCTATATGGCTATCTCGGCCTGGCGCTGCTGGCGGCCAACCGTGGCGACTACGCCCAGGCGTTCATTCAATTGCGCGACGCCGAGCGCCTGATGCAGCAGCGCCATGTCCCGGAGACGGTGTATCGCGCGGTGTTGTTGTTGGTCAGCGGACACCTGTGGCTACAACAGGGCCGGGCTGAATTGACGGTACAAGCGGTGCGCCGGGTGTTGCGCCATTTCCGTGGGCCCAGTGCCAAGCAGGCACCGCCGGCGACCCTGGAACTGATCCCGCGTCTGGAGTATTTGCTGGTGCTGGCCGAGGTCAGGCTGGGCTGTGCCGAGCAACCTATCGCACGGCTCAATGCCTTGCTCGAAACCTCCCGGCAGCGCGGCATGCTGTGTCTGGAAACCGAACTGCACCTGGTGTTGGGTGAGGTGACCTGGCAACTCGGTGACCCGGCGTTGGCCCGTCGTGCATTGCAGGCCGGGCTGGCGCTGGCGGCTCGTTGCCAGGTACAGCAGGCGATTCGCGAACTGCGCTTGCGTGCACCCGGGCTATTGAGTGAGCTGGGCCTGGAGCCTCAGGTCACGCCTGCCGGTGCGACGCAAAACCCTCTGAGCCAGCGCGAACTCGAAGTGTTGCAGTTGATCGCCCTGGGCAACTCCAATCTGGAAATCGCCGACCGCCTGTATATCTCCTTGCACACCGTCAAGACCCATGCACGGCGCATCCACAGCAAACTCGGGGTGGAGCGCCGCACTCAGGCGGTGGCCAAGGCCAAGACGCTGGGCTTGATGGCCTAGGCGCGCAGTGCCTGGCGATATTCACCCGGGGTGGCGCCCATGGCTTGGCGAAAGCGTTGGTTGAAATGGCTGGCGCTGGAAAAACCGCACCTCAAGGCGACCTCACCCAAGGGCAACGAGCTGTTGCGCAGCAAAGTTTGCGCGCGTGCCAGGCGGCGTGCCAGCAGGTATTGATGGGGCGGCACGCCGAAGCTCTGACGGAACATCCGGGCGAAATGGTATTCCGACAGCGCGCACATCGACGCCAACTGGCCGAGGCTGATGGGATCTTCAACATGGTGGTCGATGTACTCCACCAAACGCCGCCGTTGGTGCGCCGCCAACCCGCCTTTGAGGCGCAGGCCGTCGCGCACGCCGACCTGGTTGAGCAGGGTGTGGCTGAGCAGTTCATGGGCCAGGCTGCTGGTCAGCAGGCGCTCGCCGGGTTCGAGCCAGTTGAGGCTAATCAACTGGTGAAAGCGTCGGGCCTGACGGGCGTCCTCAAGGAAGGTCGTCTCACGCAACTGCAACTCCCGCGGCTCGCGGTCCAGCAAGGTGACGCAGCCGAGGGCAAATTGCTCCGGGCTGAAATACACATGGGCCAGGCGTATCTCGCCATTGATCACCCACGCCGACTGGTGCTCGGCCGGCAGTATGCACAATTTGTCGGGGCCGCCCTTGGTGCCTGGCCGGTCACGGCGAAAGGTGCCCGTGCCGCCGCCGATATAACAGGACAAGGTGTGATGGCTGGGCGCCTGGTAGTCCTGGGCATCGTGGTGGTTGCTCCACACGGCCGCAGACAAACCGTCACCGAGCTCGGCGCAGGCTTCCAAGCGTGCGTGAGGCGAGCGGTTGAGGGATTGAAAGACGTGCAGCGATTCCAGCTCTGGCATGGTGTGTTCTCCGACGTCTTGCATCCTACTCCCGGCGGCGGGCGCTGTGAGCCCATCGCCCGACAAAAGCGCAAGAATGTGCAAGAACCTCAGGGTGGTTGAAGGCAACACTGTGGCTCAAACGACGGAGCCTGCTATGAACCTCTTCCTGTATTTACTCACGGTGCTGATTTGGGGCACCACCTGGATTGCGCTCAAGTGGCAGCTGGGCGTGGTGGCGATTCCCGTGTCGATTGTCTATCGCTTCGGCCTGGCGGCGCTGGTGCTGTTTGCGCTGTTGCTGCTCAGCCGCAAGTTGCAGGTGATGAACCGGCGCGGGCACCTGATCTGCCTGGCCCAAGGGCTGTGCCTGTTCTGCGTCAACTTCATGTGCTTTCTCACTGCCAGCCAGTGGATCCCCAGTGGCCTGGTGGCCGTGGTGTTCTCCACGGCGACCTTGTGGAACGCGCTCAATGCCCGGGTGTTTTTCGGCCAGCGGGTGGCGCGTAACGTGTTGATGGGCGGGGCGCTTGGGTTGCTGGGGCTGGGCTTTTTATTCTGGCCGGAGCTGGTTGGGCATACCGCTAGCCCGCAAACCCTGTTGGGCCTGGGCTTGGCCCTGCTGGGCACCCTGTGCTTCTCGGCGGGCAACCTGTTGTCCAGCCTGCAACAGAAGGCTGGGCTCAAGCCGTTGACCACCAATGCCTGGGGCATGGCCTATGGGGCGGCGATGCTGGCGACCTATTGCGCGGTGCGTGGCATTCCCTTCGAGATGGACTGGAGTGCGCGGTATATCGGTGCGCTGTGGTACCTGGTGATCCCGGGTTCGGTGATTGGTTTTACCGCTTACCTCACCCTGGTGGGCCGCATGGGCCCGGAGAAGGCGGCGTATTGCACGGTGCTGTTTCCGGTGGTGGCGCTGAATGTGTCGGCCGTGGCCGAGGGCTACCAGTGGACGGCGCCGGCGTTGATGGGGCTGGTGCTGGTGATGCTGGGGAATGTGCTGGTGTTTCGTAAACCCCGGTCCATCTTGGCGGGCCTCAAGGCTAGCCAAGCCTGAATGTGGGAGCCGGCTTGCCGATAGAAGCAGCACCTGCCACGAATCCCCTGAGGGAGCGGGCTTGCCCGCGAAGGCGGTGTGCCAGTCAATGTATCTTTAACTGACCCACCGCTTTCGCAGGCAAGCCAGCTCCCACATTGGACTGAGGTGCCTGCTTTATTTGAGGCCTAGCCGCTTGGCCATGCGCCCCAGGTTGGCGCGGTCCAGGCCCAGTTCGCGGGCGGCGCTGGCCCAGTTGCGCTGATGGCGTTCCAGGCAGGCGCTGATGAGTTGGCGCTGGTAGTGCTCGGTGGCCTGGCGCAGGTCGCCGCTGACCATGGGCAAGGCTTGGGCCGGTGCTTGTTCGGCCACCGCCGTACTCACGTCGGGCAAGTCCAGGTCCAGGGCGCTCAGGCTGAGAATTTTCGGGCGCTCGCGGCAGTTGCCCAGGGCTTTCAACGCGCTGCGGCCGATCAAGTGCTCCAGCTCGCGCACATTGCCGGGCCAGTTGTAGGCCAGCAACGCCGCCTGGGCATCGCCGGTCAGGCGCAGGCTGCCCAGGCCCATGCGCGAACGGTTCTGTTCAAGGAAGAAGCCAGCCAACAGCAGCACATCACGCCCGCGTTCACGCAGTGCCGGCACTTGCAGCGGGTACACGCTCAGGCGGTGGTAAAAATCGGCACGGTAGCGGCCATTGCGCACTTCTTCGGCAAGGTCGCGGTTGGTGGCGGCAATCAGGCGCACGTCCACCTGGTGTTCCTTGTCCGAACCCAGGCGCTGCAACTGGCCGCTTTGCAGCACGCGCAGCAGCTTGGCCTGTACGCTCAACGACAGTTCACCGACTTCGTCCAGGAACAACGTGCCGCCGTTGGCCAGTTCAAACTTGCCTCGGCGCTCATTCAGCGCTCCGGTGAAAGCGCCGCGTACATGGCCGAACAGCTCGCTTTCTACCAGGGTTTCCGGCAGTGCGGCGCAATTGAGGCTGATCATCGGCTTGTCGGCACGCGATGACGCGGCATGGATCGCCTGGGCCACCAGCTCCTTGCCGACCCCGGTTTCGCCGGTGATCAGCACGGTCAGGTCGCTGCCGCCTACCAGCTTGATTTCCTCGACCAGCCGTTTATGCGCCTTGCTCTGGCCGATCATTTCCTTGTGCTGCTGGCCGCTGGCCTGGCGATAGATTTCGGCGCGCTGGTGCTCGTCTTCGGCCCGCAGCGCCAGGCGCTCAATGCGTTCAGCCACATTGACCGTGGCCGCGGCCAGGCTGGCGAAGGCCTGCAGGGCGTCCAGTTCGACCCGTTCAAAGCGCTCGTTGTCGAGAGCGTCAAGGGTCAGCAGGCCCCACGGCTGGTCGTCGATAAACAGCGGGCAGCCCATGCAGTCGTGGACTTCGAGGTGGCCGTGTAAACCGGCGACCAGGCCGTCATAGGGGTCGGGCAATTGGCTGTCGCTGTCGAAGCGGGTAGGGCCGGGGCTGCTCAGCAGTATTTCAAAGCGCGGGTGTTCGCTGATCTTGAAACGTCGGCCCAATGTGTCAGGGCTCAAGCCATCCACCGCCAGCGGCACCAGCCACTCGCCATCCAGCCGCAGCAGCGCGGCGGCATCGCAGGGCAAAAGGGCGCGCATGGTTTGCAGCAGGCGGCGGTAGCGCTCGCCTTCGGGCAGTTCCCGGGACAGATCGGCGACCAGCGGCAGCAGGGCGGTGAGCAGCGGTTTTGCAGTCATAATGACTCCTTGTAGTCGATATGACTATAAAGCGTAGGAGGTCATACTGACTACATAATGTTTAAGCTATTGAAAAACATTGGTTTATTAGTTGGCACGAATACTGACTACCTAAGGGTAATGAGTAAAAAGACCGAGGAGTCTCCCATGCTGAGTGCCCAAGACCGTGCCATTGTTAAATCCACTGTGCCCCTGCTGGAAAGCGGCGGTGAAGCACTGATCACCCATTTTTACCGCATGATGCTGTCCGAGTATCCCGAAGTCCGTCCGCTGTTCAACCAGGCCCACCAGGCCAGTGGTGACCAGCCTCGCGCCCTGGCCAATGGCGTGCTGATGTACGCGCGGCATATCGACCAGTTGGACCAACTGGGCGATCTGGTGGCCAAGATCATCAACAAGCACGTGGCCTTGCAGATTCTGCCGGAGCATTACCCCATCGTTGGGGCCTGCCTGCTGCGGGCTATTTCCGAAGTGCTGGGCAGCGAGATTGCCACCCCCGAGGTCATGAGTGCCTGGGGCGCGGCCTACGGCCAGTTGGCGGACATTCTGATCGGCGCCGAAGCGGCCATCTACGACGAAAAAGCCCAGGCGCCCGGCGGCTGGCGGGGTGCGCGGGCGTTCCTGCTGGTCAAGCGCGTGGAGGAGAGCGACGAGATCATCTCCTTCTACTTCGCCCCGGTGGACAACGGCCCGATCCTGGCCGCAGCCCCCGGCCAGTACATCGGCCTGAAACTGGTGCTCGATGGCGAAGAAGTGCGCCGCAACTATTCCCTGTCGGCCCTCACCGACACCGGGCTGTACCGCATCAGCGTCAAGCGCGAAGTGGGCGGGCGGGTCTCCAATTACCTGCACGACCAGATGCACGTCGGCGCGACCATTGATCTATTCCCGCCGTCGGGCGAGTTCACCCTGGCCGCCAGTGATAAACCGCTGGTGTTGATCAGCGGCGGGGTAGGCATTACGCCCACACTGCCGATGCTCGAAGCCGCCCTGGCAACCGAGCGCCCGGTGCATTTCATCCATTGTGCCCGTAACGGCGGGGTGCATGCATTCCGTGACTGGGTGGACACCCTGGCGGCCAAGCATCCGCAGCTCAAGCGTTTCTACTGCTACGCCGAGGATGACGGCATCAGCCCGGCGGCAGACAAGGTCGGGATGCTCAATCAGGAGCAACTGGCGGCCTGGTTGCCTGAGCAGCGTGATATTGATGCCTACTTCTTGGGCCCCAAGGGCTTCATGGCGGCGATCAAGCGGCATCTCAAGGCGCTGGGTGTGCCGGAGAAGCAGGCGCGCTATGAGTTCTTTGGCCCGGCGGCGGCGTTGGAATAGAATTTGGCCAATTGACCGTATCGGCATCATCGCGGGCAAGCCCGGCTCCCACAGAGGATTGCATTCCAATGTGGGAGCCGGGCTTGCCCGCGATGGCGTCCGCACGATCATTACTTTTGCCACGATTAATCCGCTGTTAACCCCCCTCTGTTTTAACCACTGCCTGTGTGTAAACTCGTTGCCATCAGGCACAACCATAATCAGAGAAAGGGAAAGACGGGGATGATTGACGACATGCGTTTAGGCAGGGAGCGGCGCTTTCTGGTGTTGCTGGGCATCATCTGCCTGGCGCTGATTGGCGGGGCGCTGTACATGCAAGTGGTGCTGGGCGAAGCGCCGTGCCCGCTGTGCATTCTGCAGCGCTACGCCTTGCTGCTGATTGCGCTCTTCGCGTTCATCGGCGCCGCCATGCGCACCAAGGGCGCGCTGACGTTCTTTGAAGGGTGGGTGGTGCTCAGCGCCTTGGGTGGCGTGGCTGCGGCCGGCCACCATGTGTACACCCAGTTTTTCCCCCAGGTCAGCTGCGGCATCGATGTGTTGCAGCCGATCGTCGACGACCTGCCCCTGGCCAAGGTGTTTCCCCTGGGCTTCCAGGTCGACGGCTTCTGCAGCACCCCCTACCCACCGATCCTCGGCCTGTCCCTGGCCCAATGGGCACTGGTGGCATTCGTGCTGACGGCGATCCTGGTGCCCCTGTGCATCTATCGCAACCGTCACCCCAAAGCCTGAGTCGCCGCGGCTGCCAAACGCTCCGTTCCTTCTGAATGAAGGCCGGAGCGTTTTTGTTTGTAGGGATTTGTGAAAGCACCGTGACGAGGGGCAACGGAAGGTGCGCGCAGCGTGCGACATGTTGTCACACGGACGCTGTCGCAGGACGTTTCTGACCCGCCAAATCGGCCCTTTAATTTGCACCCGGCGCACAAATTGTGCTGTCAGTTCGTGGTTCGTGCAGTGGCCCGATTTGTGTGCGGCTCCAACCCCTGCTGCCTCTATGAATGCCTTGTTTTATGGGGACTTGGACGGCATCCGCATGCCCTTACAAGCCGTAAGGGAAGTGGCACTGTGCCCAATAACACGGCAATTTTTGTGGTTTTTGTTGAGAATCGAACACGATAAGATCGCGAATCTTTGCAACTTTGGTGAAGGATTGTTGCTGGAATCGATAAAAATTATTTCTTTATAAGACATGGTTTATACATCGCTAGCTAACTACAATCGCCCGCACTGAATGTCCGGTGCTGTTCAATATTTGAGCATTGGAGCGGTCGAGGAGCAGATGGAAGGCTCAATGCGACCCCAGGTTCCGGCAGCCTTTCAACTATCCGCACCAAATGGAATTGGTCTGTAACAAGGCCTTTAGCCACGAAATCGAATAAGAACTCACTGCAGGTCCGTGAAACGTACAGTCATGACGTGTCGGGCAGGCTCTTATTCAATCGAAGAGAAATGCCAACCCTTGGCAGGGTGAAGTGTTGGCGATCAAAACCCAACTGCATTGCGCAAGCTGCTTTAGAGGTCGTGAGATGAGTAAAAACAGGTACCCCCGATTACTAGGCTTTTTGCCGCTGCTTGGCATGATGTTAATGCTGGGAGGCTGCAAGTGGACCTTGCTCGACCCAAAAGGACAGGTCGGTCTGGATGAACGAAACCTGATCATCACCGCTACCCTGCTGATGCTGCTGGTTGTGGTGCCTGTGATCGTGATGACCTTCGCCTTCGCCTGGAAATACCGCGCGTCCAACACCAGCGCTACCTACGCGCCGAAGTGGTCGCACTCCACCAAGATCGAGATCGCGGTGTGGCTGGTTCCGATCCTCATCATCATCGCCCTGGGTTACATCACCTATAAGTCGACCCACGCGCTGGACCCGTACCGTCCGCTGGAGTCCGACGTCAAGCCTGTGAACATCCAAGTGGTCGCGCTGGATTGGAAGTGGCTGTTCATCTACCCGGACCTGGGTATCGCCACTGTCAACGAGATCCGCTTCCCGGAGCACACCCCGCTTAATTTCCGGATCACCTCCGACGCCGTGATGAACTCGTTCTTCATCCCAGCACTGGGTGGCCAGATCTACGCGATGGCAGGCATGCAGACCCGCCTGCACCTGATCGCCAACCAGAAAGCTGAAATGGAAGGCATCTCCGCCAACTACAGCGGCGCTGGCTTCACCGGCATGAAATTCAAAGCGATCTCGACAAGCCAGGAAGATTTCGACGCCTGGGTAGCTGCAGTCAAGGCCGCACCTAAACAGCTTGATCAAGCTGAATACGATGCTCTGACCAAACCGAGCCAGAACAACCCTGTCGCCTTGTACTCCGCGTATGAGCCGGACCTGTTTCAGAAAATCGTCGACAAGTACGAAGGTATGAAGCCAGGCAAGCCGGTCAAGCACGAGAAGAAAGAAGTGGCCGTGGTTGAAGGTTCTGATACGGGCGCGCATTCAACTGCTGGGGCAGAGGAGTAAACGATGTTTGGTAAATTAAGTTGGGACGCGGTCCCATTCCACGAGCCGATCGTAATGGTGACTATCGCCATGATCGCGCTGGGTGGTTTGGCGCTGGTTGCGGGTATCACCTATTTCAAGAAGTGGTCCTACTTGTGGACCGAGTGGTTGACCTCGGTCGACCACAAGAAAATCGGCGTCATGTACGTCATCGTTGCCATGGTCATGCTGCTGCGTGGTTTTGCCGACGCCATCATGATGCGTACCCAGTTGGCCATGGCCACCGAGGGTTCGCCTGGCTACCTGCCACCTGAACACTATGACCAGATCTTCACCGCTCACGGTGTGATCATGATCATCTTCATGGCGATGCCATTCTTCACCGGCTTGATGAACCTTGCCTTGCCGCTGCAGATTGGTGCGCGTGACGTTGCCTACCCGTTCCTGAACTCCCTGAGCTTCTGGCTGCTGGTTTCCGGCGTGGTGCTGATCAACGTTTCCCTGGGCGTCGGCGAATTCGCCAAGACCGGCTGGGTTGCGTATCCGCCATTGTCGGGCTTGCAATACAGTCCGGGCGTGGGTGTGGACTACTACATCTGGGCGCTACAGTTATCAGGGCTCGGGACGACATTGACGGGGGTCAACTTCCTGGCCACCGTCCTGAAAATGCGCGCCCCTGGCATGAAACTGATGGACATGCCGATCTTCACCTGGACCTGCACCTGGGCAAACGTGCTGATCGTGGCTTCGTTCCCGATCCTGGCCGCTACCATGGCGCTGCTGTCGCTTGACCGTTACCTGGATTTCCACATTTTCACCAATGAACTTGGTGGCAATCCAATGATGTACGTGAACCTGTTCTGGGCATGGGGTCACCCTGAGGTGTACATCCTGATCCTGCCGGCGTTCGGTATCTTCTCCGAAGTGATCTCGACCTTTACCGGCAAGCGCCTGTTCGGTCACCACTCGATGGTCTACGCCTCGGGCGCAATCTCCGTACTGGGCTTCATGGTATGGCTGCACCACTTCTTCACCATGGGCTCGGGGGCCAGCGTCAACGCCTTCTTCGGCCTGGCGACGATGCTGATTTCCATCCCGACGGGGGTGAAGCTATTCAACTGGCTGTTCACCATCTACCACGGTCGTCTGCGCATGACCAGCCAGGTTCTGTGGACCCTGGGCTTTATGGTGACCTTCGCCATCGGCGGCATGACCGGCGTACTGCTGGCCATCCCGGGTGCTGACTTCGTGCTGCACAACAGCCTGTTCGTGATCGCTCACTTCCACAACGTGATCATCGGTGGTGCGGTATTCGGCTACATCGCTGGTTTCAGCTTCTACTTCCCGAAAGCGTTCGGCTTCAAGCTGCACGAAGGTTGGGGCAAGGCTGCGTTCTGGTTCTGGATCTCGGGCTTCTTCGTCGCGTTCATGCCGCTCTATGCACTGGGCTTCATGGGCATGACCCGTCGTCTGAACGCCACCACCAACCCTGAGTGGGTACCGTACCTGTACGTTGCCATGTTCGGTGCGGTGATGATCGCTGTGGGCATCGCCTGCCAGCTGATCCAGCTGTATGTCAGCGTGCGTGATCGCAAGCAGAACATGTGCGAATCCGGCGACCCATGGAACGGCCACACCCTGGAATGGTCGACCTCGTCGCCACCACCGTTCTACAACTTCGCCGTGATCCCTACTGCGAACACCATTGATGCGTTCACCGAAGCCAAGGAAGACGGTACTGCGTACCAGAAGCCCAAGCACTACGAGCCGATCCACATGCCAAACAACACCGCCACTGGCGTGGTGATGGGTGCGCTGTTGACCGTGTTCGGTTTCGCGATGATCTGGCACATCTGGTGGCTGGCAATCGCGAGCCTGGTGGGCACTATCGGTTACTTCATCATTCACGCTGCCCGTGATGATCAAGGCTACATGGTGCCGGTCGAAACGATCGAACGCATCGAAGCCGAGCAGCACGCTCGCCTGGTAGCCGAGAAGAAGATCCCGGCCAACCGTGTAGAAACCTCGTTGGAACAGGCTTAAACCATGTCGAACTTAGTGACCAATGCTGGACACGCCCATGTCGATGACCATGGGCACGATGACCACCACCACGACTCGGGGCCAATAACCGTCTACGGTTTCTGGCTCTACCTGATGACCGACTGCATCTTGTTTGCGTCGATCTTCGCGGTGTACGCGGTACTGGTAAACAACGTAGCGGGTGGCCCGTCGGGCCACGACATCTTCGAACTGCCTTACGTGCTCGGCGAAACCGCCTTGCTGTTGTTCAGTTCGATCACCTACGGCTTCGCCATGTTGGCCTTCTACAAGGGCAACAAGAAGGGCGTACTGAGCTGGCTGGGCCTGACCTTCCTGTTCGGCCTGGGCTTTATCGGCATGGAGATCAACGAGTTCCACCTGCTGATCTCCGAAGGCTACGGCCCGCACCGTTCCGGTTTCCTGTCGGCGTTCTTCACGCTGGTCGGCACCCACGGTCTGCACGTATCCGCTGGCCTGCTGTGGATGGCAGTGATGATGTATCAGGTCAATAAGCACGGCCTGACCAACACCAACAAGACCCGCCTGAGCTGCCTGAGCCTGTTCTGGCACTTCCTGGACGTGGTCTGGATCTGCGTATTCACCGTCGTTTACTTGATGGGGACTCTGTAATGGCTAATGCACACTCCCATGACAGCCACGATTCAAGCCACGGCAGCGTAAAGTCTTACGCCATCGGCTTCATCCTGTCGGTCATCCTGACCCTGATCCCGTTCGGCCTGGTGATGTACCCAACCTTGCCCAAGTCGATCACCTTGATGATCGTCCTGGCGTTCGCGGTGATTCAGGTTCTGGTTCACCTGGTGTACTTCCTGCACCTGGACCGCTCCAAAGAGCAGCGCGAGAACGTGATCGCGTTTGTGTTCGCAGGCCTGGTGATCGTTCTGCTGGTTGGTCTGTCGCTGTGGATCATGTTCAGCATCCACACCTACATGATGGCGAAGTGAGGTAAGACCCGATGTCGCTTAAGCACTTTATCCAAATCACCAAACCGGGGATCATTTTCGGTAACGTGCTTTCTGTGGCGGGCGGTTTCTTCCTGGCCTCCAAGGGACATGTCGATCTGGCCATCTTCCTGGCTGCAATGATCGGTACGTCCCTGGTGGTTGCTTCCGGTTGCGTATTCAACAACTGCATCGACCGTGACATCGATATCAAGATGGAGCGCACCAAGAATCGCGTGCTGGTCCAGGGGCTTATTTCCCTGAAGCTGGCACTGATCTTTGCGACCGTCCTGGGTGTTGCCGGTGTGGCCCTGTTGTACAAGGTGGCCAACCCATTGGCGGCGCTGTTTGCCGTGATTGGCTTTGTCATCTACGTCGGTCTCTACAGCCTGTACCTCAAGCGCAAGTCGGTTCACGGCACGCTGGTGGGCAGTCTGTCGGGGGCGATGCCGCCGGTGATTGGTTATGTGGCTGTGACCAATAGCTTCGACATGGCCGCGCTGGTGCTGCTGGTGATGTTCAGCCTGTGGCAGATGCCGCACTCCTACGCCATCGCGATTTTCCGCTTCAATGACTACCTGGCTGCGTCGATTCCGGTATTGCCGGTCAAGCGTGGCATCCAGGTGGCCAAGAAACATATTCTGCTCTACATCCTGGCCTTCCTCGTGGCGACCTTGATGTTGACCTTCAGTGGCTACGCCGGCATGAGCTACCTCGCCGTCGCCGCCGCCATGGGCATGTACTGGTTGTACATGGCCTGGACCGGCTACAAGGCGGTGGATGACACCGTCTGGGCGCGCAAGCTGTTCGTGTTCTCGATTTTCACCATCACCGCGCTCAGCGTGATGATGTCCCTGGATTTCCAAGTGCCGAAAGAGCTGTTGCTGACCTACGCCCACTGAGTGGTCTTGCAGTAAAAAAGCCCCGCCTTCGAAAGTCGTGCGGGGTTTTTTATTGAGCGCTGCGCTAAACCGGATACGCTGCGTTATCGTTGACGTTTTTGGCGAGCGAGCGCACTCCTACATCCCAATTCTACAAATGCAGGAAGCAATGCAATGAGTAAAAAAGCCGTGATGGTCTTCAGTGGCGGGCAGGATTCGACCACCTGTCTGATCCAGGCCCTGCCGCTGTATGACGAAGTGCACTGCATTACCTTTGATTACGGCCAGCGCCATGTGGCAGAAATCGAAGTGGCCCAGAAGCTGGCCAAGCAGTTGGGGGCCACTGTGCACAAAGTGATGGATGTGTCCCTGCTCAATGAGCTGGCGATCAGCAGCCTGACGCGCGACAACATCCCGGTACCGACCGTGAACAGCTCGGGTGAAAGCCTGCCGAGTACCTTTGTGCCGGGGCGCAACATCCTGTTCCTGACCCTGGCTGCGATCTACGCCTACCAAGTGAAGGCCGAGACCGTCATCACCGGTGTGTGCGAAACCGACTTCTCAGGCTACCCCGATTGCCGGGATGAGTTTGTCAAAGCACTCAACCAGGCCCTCAAGCTGGGCATGGAATACGACGTGCGCCTCGACACCCCGTTGATGTGGCTGAACAAGGCCGAAACCTGGGCCCTGGCCGACTACCACGGGCAACTGGAGCTGGTGCGCGAGCAGACGCTGACTTGCTACAACGGCATCATCGGTACCGGCTGTGGCGAGTGTGACGCGTGCAACCTGCGCGCTCGGGGCTTGAATGACTACCTGCAGAACAAGACAACTGTCATGCAGAGCCTCAAGCACAAGTTGCAGCTGAAATAACCCTTGTAGGAGCGAGCTTGCTCGCGAAGAACGTCAACGATAACGCAGCGCATCGGGTTGAACGCGGCGCGCTCGGGTTCTTCGCGAGCAAGCTCGCTCTTACAGGATTATTGATAGCGCTTGAACAATGAACGTGCCCCGTAGGCAGGCAGGATGTTGAAGAACGCAAAGCCGACTTTGATCGCGATCTGTACATAGATCATGCTGAGTATGTCGCTGGTCTGCATCGCCCCGTAGAAGGCGATAAAGCAGAACAGGAAGCTGTCGATAATCACTGCAAAGAACGTACTGAGGAATATCCGCAGGTATAGGTACCTGGAGTTGGTCAGCTCCTTGATCTTGCACAGCAAATAGGAATTTATATTCTCCGACACCAGGAACGACACCGAAGAGGCCACCAGCACCGACGACACTTGCAGGATCACGTCGGTATAAGGCCCATCCAGCTTCCAGCCCGGTAGCCCCGGCAGGAACGTGGAGCCATACAGCAGGATGATGATCATCGCGTTGCTGGCAAACGCAAACAGAATGGCTCGCCTGGCCAGGCGCAAGCCAAAATTCTCGTTGAGCAAGTCCACGATCAAGAAGGTCAGTGGGTACAGGAACGTGCCCGGCGTGACGATGATGCCCAACGACTCCAGGTAAATCGGTTTGGTCGCGGCAATGCTGGTGAAGATATAGAAGGTGAACAGCAGCAAGTTCAGGATGATGTAGATCATCCAGGAGTTTTCATTGCGGTCGTTTATATCGTAGGCGGTCAGTGTCCCGCCTTGGGAGTAGAACTTTTTGTACAGGTTCTTGATTTCCATCTTGTTGAAGTTGTCCATCATTTCACTGCTGAGCACTTCACTCAGCTTGATCTTGAGGACCTTGCCCGTGGCGATCACCATGATCACCGCCAGGCGTTTGTCGTTTTCAAAGCCCAGTAACTTGTATTTGCTGTTTTCCACGGCGCCCTCAGACGTTGTCATTGAAGCGCTCCTCAAGGATGTCGCCGATGACACACAAACGCTCTGAGTTCCCGCAGGGTTCGAGGGTGATGAACAGCTTCTTGGTGGCGCGGTCGTACACCAGCTTTTCTTTATCGTCGCTCGACGAGCCTTTCTGCACGATCAGCAAGTCCCCCGGTTCATTGAGGCCCGGAATCCCGTGCTCCAGGCGCACGCCGATCAAGTTGCAGGCGCTGCCGAAGTAATACGTCAGCGGATGAAGCGTGGCCAGTTCACCGATGCGCTTGCCCAGGTTCTGCATGAGCAGGCTTTCCTTGAGCACAGGCACTGCCGCCGGGTTCTTGTTACCCAGTGGGGAAACATTGCTCTCGATGACTTCCTTGGCCTCAAAACTGATGGTCTCGATTTCTTCGTAGGAGACGCCGAAGAAGTCCGAGATTTTGCGAATGGTCGACTGCTGTACGTTAACGACCTTGCCTTCCAGGATGTTGTAGATGGTGGTCCTGGTCAGGCCGGCGGCACTGCTTAACGAAAGCTGGGTTTCGCCACGACTCTTGATCAAGTACTTGATGTTGCTCTTCAAGTGCTCGGTTTTTTCCCGTCTGTGTATCAAGTGCTCACCACTTCCATTTAGTCATCAGTCCATGCCGGCAGAACCCGTTCTTGAAGGTTCGCGGCAGTGAAAGTGTTGCATGCGCCCGCTATAACAATAAAGTGCTGAGTGCAGGGATACGCCTTGGTGGTAAATCAGGCAACGGCTTTCTCGTCATAGTCTTCTATACGGCCTGCGCGAATCCCTCGCGCCTCTACAAGGAGTAGTCACCATGGTGCGTGTCAGTCGTCGATCCCTTCTCGCGCTGGGCGCGGCCCTGCCTGTGATGGGGCAGCTCAAATGGGCCCTCGCCAGCCCAGCGCCGACAAAATCTGACCAGGTGCTGCTCAATTACAACGAAAGCCCCTACGGCCCTTCAGACGCGGCTCGCCAGGCAATGCAGCGCGCGATTGCAGCGTCCGGACGTTACCCTTACCCCGATATGTACGCATTGGCCGCGCTGTTCGCCCAACAACAGGGTATAGCCGAAGACAACGTCGGGGTGTTTGCCGGCTCGATGGCTGCCTTGCGTTACGCAGTGCTGGCGTTTGCCAGCCAGACCCGCGGCCTGGTGATGGCCACGCCGTCCTACGAAGTCCCGCGCCAGGCGGCCGAGTCGATCAAGGCGCCGGTGCATGAAGTGAACCTGGATGCCCAGCATGCCCATGATGTGCCCGCCATGCTCGCGGCTGACCCACAGGCCGGCATGTTGTACCTGTGTAACCCCAACAACCCGACCGGCACCCTGACCTCGACCGATGCCATCCGGCGGGCCCTGGCGCACAAACCCAAGGGCAGCGTGCTGGTGGTGGACGAGGCTTATATCGAATTCTGCGATACCCCCAGTTGCGTGAGTTGGGTCAACGACCACGACGACCTGCTGGTGCTGCGCACCTTCTCCAAGATCTACGGCATGGCCGGTGCGCGCCTGGGCCTGGCGATCGGCCACCCGGCGTTGCTGGAGCGGTTGGCGGTGTTTGGCGGCGACAACGTCCCGGCCGGCGCCAGCTTGCTGGCCGCCCGTGCCAGCCTGGAAGACGCGCAACTGGTGGGCCAACGCAAAGCGCTCAATGCCAGGTTGCGCGATGAAACAATCGCGTGGCTCAAGGGCCGGGGCTTTAGCTGCACCGTCTCCCACAGCAACTGCTTCATGATCGACGTGAAGCGGCCGGCAGAGCAGGTGATTGAGCAGTTGGCGGCGCAGAATGTGTTGGTTGGGCGGGTATGGAAGGACTGGCCGCATTGGGTGCGGGTGACGGTGGGCAACTCGCGGGAGATGGAGCGTTTTCGCGAGGCCTTTGCGACGCAGGTGGTCTGATCAGGCGGCGCTATAGCTGCTCACGGTCGGTTCGCCATCGGAAGCACTGGACAAGGCCGTCAGGCGTGTTTCATTCTTTCCCCTGTTTAGAGAAATTTCCTACGGAGTGGGTCGGCTCTGATCAGAAGCTTCCGGATTGAAGCACTTCCGTCAGATCGCTAGCTTCACCCCGTTGTCACTCATCAGGGATGATATTCATGCGAAGCGATGGTCAAGCCAATAACAACACGCTCATTCAGCCCGCTGATGTGCGTCAATTGCTCGATGCCGAGCTGAGTCGACGTGGCCTCGGGCATTTCGAGGTTTATCAATGCGGGCCGACGCTGGACGAAGCGGAAATCATCACCAATTACCCCGATGCGCTGGACCGCGGTGACGCGGCGGATGATTTTTACCAACGCGGTCATTTGTTGTCCTTGTCCAAGCGCCGCATAAAACCGTTTTTCTGGAGCGATGAAAACATCCTGGCCCCTGCGGCAGAAGCGGTGCCGGTGCCGGGGCCGTGTGCGCCTGTGGGCGAGGGCGCCAGTTTTATTGTGCATGGCAACCAGGGTTTTTATTCCATTCTCAACCTGTGCAGTTTCGGAGAGCATCAACAGTTTCGCGAAAGAGTGCTGGCCAACAAAAGCGAACTGCAGATGCTGCTGGTCTCGGTTTACGACGAGGCGCTGGAAAGTGGTGCAACCTCGCTTGCCCCTGTTGTACGGGAAACCGTGCTGACGCCTCGCGAAACAGAGGTATTGTCCTGGACCAGTCTGGGCAAGACCTATAACGAAATAGCGCTCTTGGTCTCCATGAGCCCGCGTACGGTAAAGTTTCATATGAAGAATATCTTCAGCAAGTTGAATGTCACCAACGGCAAGTCCGCAATCCGTAAAGCCTTGCAACTGGGCTACATCCGCGAACAGGCCTGATTGGCAGGCCTCCCTCGTAAAAATACCGCGCTCGCCGATGAATTTTCATCGGCGAGCGCGCGCGTGCGCGCGTGATTTGGCGCTACCTGTCTAAAAGGGCAGCTTGTTCACTGTTAAGCGGTGCTTTAGTTTTTTTGCAGCCGATGAGTCTAGCTCAGGCAAAAAAAACAATAGGCGCAGCACTCAAAAAATCATCTTCGCCCTGCGCGGATCGAGTGCTGCAGCGCGCCGCTTAATTATGGAGTGATTATGCTGGTCGATAAAAACAAAGAACCTGCTAGCGAATACGCTGCCGGTATTTCCCGGGAAACATTCGGGATGCTTAAACACTTGTGTAAAAAAGATAACTATCACTGGGCCATCGCACTGGGTAAGGACTATGCAATTATTGCGTTTGCCATTTACCTGTCGTTGGGCGTCAGCTATTGGTTCTACCCGGTTTCGCTGTTTCTAATCGGCACCACCCAACGTGCTTTGACTAACGTACTACATGAGTCAACCCACAAGGTGTTGGCAAAAAACCGTGCGATCAACTGGTTTGCCGGTACGTTTCTTTCTGGGTATCTGGTCTTCCACTTGTACCAGTCCTACAGCACTTCGCACATCAAGAACCACCACGTGCACTTGGGGCATCCAGAAAAAGACCCTGACTACAATTTCCATCTCAAGTGCGGCCTGTATGACCTTCAACAAAGCGAGCGCGAGTTCTTCTTGAAGAACGTCGTGATGGCGCTATCCGGCTACAGAACCCTTCAGTACATCAAGTATGTGGTCAAGGACCGTGTCCAGGGGCAAGACCCGCGCATCCGCAAGGAACGCATGATGATGTGGGCTTATTGGGCGGTAATTTTTGCTGTGGTCGCCTGGTTCGGGGTGGTCGCTGAATGGGTGTTGTTCTGGCTGGTGCCGCTGTTTACCACCGCCGTAGCCGTAGGCTGGATCATCGAGTTGGCCGAGCATTATCCGATGCCGGCGGTTGAGACCGACAAGTTGTTGCTGACCCGCAACCGTAAAGGCAATGTTTTGGAGAACTTCTTTTTCGGTCGCCACGACGACAATTACCACCTCGTGCACCACCTACATCCGTCCATTCCCCACTGGAATATGCGCAAGGCTCATAAGCTGCTGATGACTCACCCTGAGTACGCGCGCTGGGACAACCTGTGGGCCGGGATCTTTACCCGTGATCGGCAGAGCCGCCACAAGGAAACGTTGCTCAGTTACGCGTCCAAGTTCCGCGCTCACAAGATTGCCAACCACACCGACGATTCGAGTTTCGCACGTCGTATGCTCAACCAGTCCTACGGGGTTTAATGCCATGAACACGACCGACAACAGCCTGCTGGCAACCCTGGCCCTGAAGAAACTGGCGGCAAACAAAACCTATCGCGATTTGTTCCTGCAGAGCGAGACGCTGCGCGATTTCCTGCGGCCCGCCGCTCTTCGTTACATCATCTCCGAAGATCGCCTGGAGATGCTTGATAAGCTTGGGGCCCTGCTGGAGAAAGGCTATCGCACCGGTGTCGAGTTCGTTGGCGAGGAAGCGACGACATTAGCCGAGGTCACCGCGGCTACCGATGAGTACCTGAAACTCATCGACTTGATTGCACAGCATCCCAAGCTTGAAGAACCCCCGCAGTTGGGGTTCGACCTGTCCAACGTCGGCACCATCATTTCCCGCGAACTGGCGATTGAGAACTGCTCGAAGATCCTCACCCATGCAGCCGATAAGGATATCGGTGTGATCATCAGTATGGAGCGTTCTCAATGGACGGATTCGATCCTCGATATCTTCCTGCAACTGAGCGGGCGCTTTCCCAACGTGGGTATCACCTTGCAGGCGCAATTGAATCGAACCCCGGATGACCTCGGGGCGGTCCTGGAAACTGGCTGCAAAGTACGCTTGGTCAAAGGCGTCTATGCTGAGCCTGCCGCGATTGCTTTACCGCGTGGCAATGCGCTCAACGAGCGTTACCTGGGGTTGCTGGACCGAATCAATGGCGGCCGTGGCCCGTTCGCTTTCGCGACCCAGGACCCACAGCTGGTTGAAGAAATCCTCACCAGCCGCATCGCCGACCGAGGCGAGCTGGAGATGCTTCACGGTGTGCGCCCTGAATTGATTCAGAAGGTGAAAAACCAGGGTCAGGTCAAGGCCCGCGTGTCGGCGGTGTATGGCATCAATTGGTACCTGCACCTGTTGCACCGTGTGGCTGAGTTTCCGCAGAACATTTTCCTGGCGCTGGATGACGTGGCTTCGCCACGGGCCTCTGAAACCGCCACTCATTACTGAAAAAGGACATTCTTATGAAGCAGTACGTCGCATTGGTGGATGTCTACTCGAGCGGTAATTTCCTGCCGCAATATTTTCGGGATGCGGGCTTCAGCCTGATCCATGTACAGAGTACCCCAGAGTTGATGCCGAGCATGCTCGGGCCGAATCTGTCGGAGTTCGAACACAATTTGGCGTTCAACGACAACGCTGAAGAGATCGTGCAACGCCTGCGCGAATTCAACGTAGTCGCCGTCATTGCTGGCCAGGAGCCAGGCGTGCCATTTGCCGACTACTTGAGCGAACAACTGCAGTTGTCCACTTCCAACGGCAGCGCGGGGTCACGTGCGCGCCGCGACAAGTTTGAGATGATCAATAAAGTCGCGGCCGCGGGCCTGTTGACCGCCCGCCAGATCAAATCCTCGGACCCCCAGCAACTGCTGGCTTGGGTAGAGGCCGGCCATGTGTTTCCGTGCGTGATCAAACCGCTGAGCTCGGCTTCGACAGACGGCGTCTCGATCTGCCACAACGTCGAGGACGTCAAGCGCGCCTGTGAGGAAGTCATATCCAACCTGGATATCTTCGGCCTGGCCAACACCGAAATTCTTTGCCAGTCCTACCTCAAGGGCCCGGAGTATATCGTCGATACCGTCAGCCGTGATGGGCAGGCCTACGTCTGTGGGATCTGGCGTTATGTGAAGCGTGAAATCAGTGGCGGCAAGAACATCTATGACCGTGACGTTCTGATTGCGCCGGACAGTGCCGAGGCCAACGTACTGGTCGATTACATCGTGCAGGCGCTCAAGGCGTTGGGTATCAATAACGGCCCAGCCCATTCGGAAGTGATCCTCACTGAAGCCGGCCCTGCGCTGGTAGAAGTCGGTGCTCGCTTGAACGGCAACATGGAGCCCCGATTCCACGACATCAGCCTGGGCGGCAACCAGGCGCAGCTCACCTATCTGGCGTACTGCGATGGTGAGGCGTTCAAGGCAAACTATGCCGGCAAGCGCTATCAAAAGCTCAAGGAAGCCTGTGTCATCAACACCGATACTACGCTGCAAGGTGAGGTCACTGGCTTCAACGACTCAGCTATCCAACTGATCGAGGCGCTGCCCTCGGTGCATAAGCTGAGCGTCAAATACAAGGCCGGTAAGTTGATGAAAAAGACCGTGGACCTGCTCAGCAGCCCTCTGCGGGTGTTTCTGGTATCGGAGAGCCAGCGCAGTATCGACGAGGATTACGAGCAGATTCGCCAGAACAAAGACCACGTCTATGTGATCCGCTGATGATGGGCACCTATCGCGCTTTACGTGGGCTCAATGCCCGCTTGCAGTTGCTGTTCCTGATCACCTTGGTGTTCCGCATGGGCACCATGGCGTTCCCTTTCTATGCGGCGTACCTGATTCATCAGCACGCCGTATCGGCGGGCACCGCAGGTTTGCTGGTGGGCGTGTATGGCGCGGGTGCGTTGTTTGTGGACTTGATCATCGGCGGGGTGATCAAGCGTTTTTCTGCCAATCGGGTGATCCTCGGTTCGTTACTGCTCAATGCGGTGCTGCTGCTGATCATTCCGTCGGTGGATAACACCGTGGTGTTGTTTGTGCTGTCGTTTCTATGGGGGGGCTGCTACGAAGCATTCACCCCCGCCACGTTCTCCGAAACAGTGGCTCACAGCAGTAGCGAATCGCGCAAAGTGGCGTTCTCCTGCAACCGCCTGGCGATCAACATCGGCATGGCAATCGGGCCGCTCTTGGGCAGCCTGATTTTCCTGAGTAACGCCGATGCGGTGTTCTACCTCAACGCGGCGTTGTCCCTTGTCGCCTTTATCGCCTGCCTGTGGTTTGGGCGTACGGTGCCGGTGACACAAGGGGCTGGCGTTGCCAGTAAAGGCAATGGGCTGCCGGAAAGCGCAATGCACGAGCGTTCGCGCTTGCTGGTGATTCTGCTGGCAGCGTTGCCGGTGCACATCGCCTATGCGCTGCCGCCAACGTTTCTGTCGGCCTACATCATCAACTACACCGAGTTGCCGGCCTACTACGTCGGCATCATCTTTTTTATCAATGCACTGCTGGTGATTCTATTCGAAGTGCCGATTAACCAACGCATGTCGCACCTGTCGAGCAGTCGCTCACTGGTGGCGGGTTTCCTGATGGCCGGCGTAGGGTTTTTCCTGATGGGCTTCAGCCATATCGGTGCATTGTTGCTGGCCGCCACCGTGCTCTGGAGCCTGGGGGAGATGGTTGTGTTCCCCGGTATCACCCACTACGTCAGCAGTATCTCCAGCCGTCACACCGTTGACCGCAACCTCGGCTATTACTCGGCGGGGGTGAATATCGGCGTGATGATCACACCGCCGCTGGCGTTCATGCTGATGTCACAGCCATCCCTGCCGTCGCCGTGGCTGCTGGCGGGTACGGTATTGCTGTTGTTCGCAGTGGCAGTGGGCGTGATGAAAGGATCGGCTGTTTTGTGGAACAAGGAAGCATGAAATGAATAGGGTGCATTTGAACACCGCCGGTGCGGGCCTGATGTCGTCGGCCACGCTCAATGCTATACAGCGTTTTACCTCCATTGAAGCGCAGATAGGCAGCTATGAAGCCGAGCTTGCCTATGAAGAGTTGCTCAACGTCGACCTGTACCGAGTGATGGCCGGGCTGTTGAATGCTCAGCCTTCACAGATTGGTTTTTTCAGCAGTGCCACCGAAGCCTGGACCAGCATCCTCGGCAAACTGCAATTTCCCCGGGGCAAGCGGGTCTGGGTGTCAACTTCTGAGTACGCGGCCAACCTGATCTTCTTCAACTACCTCAAGTTATCGAGTGACATTCGCGTCGAAGTGATCCCCACCACGGCCACCAGCCCGCTGGATCTGGAGTGGGTGCGGCGTCATTTGGACGATGATGTGTTCCTGGTCAGTGTGTCGCACCTGCCTTCGTGCTGTGGGGTGATCAATCCGGTGGAAGCGCTGGGCGCGTTGCTCAAGGACGCGAATGCGTTGTATGTGGTGGATGCCTGCCAGTCGTTGGGGCAGTTACCGCTGGATGTGCGGGATATCCATTGTGATTTGTTGACAGGTGCGGGCCGCAAGTTTCTCTGCGGGCCCCGTGGCAGTGGGGTTGCTTACGTGTCGCCACGCTTGCTTGGCCAATTGCAGCTCAATTTTGCCGACTTGCACGCCGCCAGCACCGATGGCCAGGTCAACCGGCTGGACGTGGCCAGTGCGCGGGTGCTGGAAATTGCTGAAAAAAGCCTCTCGGCTCAGGTGGGCATGCATACGGCGCTGCAGGAGTATGTGCAGGTCGGCGGCGGGCAGGTGAGTACAGAGCCCTATGCGCTGCTGGCGAAGGAATTGCGGCGCCTGCCGCAGTTGACGCTAATGTGCGACCAGTTCGAGCAGACTGGAATTGTCTCGTTTGTGCCGCACAACCTGCCGGCCAAGGCATTTGTCGGCCAAGCCCGCGAGCTGGGGCTCAACTTGTGGGCAGGCACCACCGCTCACACTCCGTTGTTGCTTAAGGACCTGGGCGTCACACACTTTGTGCGTGCCTCGGTGGGCCGGCATATCACTCTCGCCCAGGTCGAGCAGGCTCTTTTGACCCTGCGAAGTTTGTAGTGTTGGGCACTTACTGGGCGGCGATGGCGTAGCCGTCAAAGGCGCTTTGCTGTTGCAGCGCGGTCACGATGCTCTTGCGCGTGATCGGCTGCTCGGCGCCGCTGTTGTCGATGAAGGTTTCGCTCGCAAGCTCCGCCTCGCTGCCTTCGCCTACAAAGGTGAAGCCCAGGAACTCCAGTGCTTCGCGGTCCACATTGAGCTTGGAGCGCGGCGTGCGCAGCGGCAGGGTGACGCTGATGCCATCTTTGCTGATTACAAACACTTCGGTGTCTTTCTTGGTGCGTGCAGCTTTGCCCTTGCCGGCGCTCGGGTTGCTGATGGCCTGGTGCGACTGGTTAAGCACCTTGAGGGCCAGGCCATAGACCAGTTCCTGGAACTCGGGGTCGTCCTTGAAGCTGGACAGGATGCGGCTGATCGAGAACTGACTGCTCAGGTGTTCCAGGGCGGCGTTGTCTGCGGCTTCGGCGTCTTTCAATTGCTTGAGCTGGCCCATCAGCTCATAGGCCTTGTCATCATCGAAGGCATCGTGGGCCTGGCGGATGGCAACGCGCAGCTCGCGGATCTGGTCGCTTTCCTTGGAGGTGTGAAACGCGTCCAGCACCATCTCGCTGATGATCTTGGCGGCTGGCACATGCTGTGAAAGATTGATGGCGTTTTCGTATTCGGCTTTGGCGTGCAGGGCGACTACGGATTCTTCGGCGGATTTTTCGGTGTAGGAATCAGACATTAAAATTTCACTGCGTAGTATGCGGAGAGACAAAAAACGTCGGGCATTTTCAGCGGGTGGGGGGATCAGGTCAAGGTGGCTGGGGCGTCAGAATAATTTCAGTAGTGGTAGCGGCACATCAATATTTGTACTTCATCATCCTCGATGCCATAAACCAAACGATGCTCCGCGGTGATTCGTCGAGACCAGAAACCACTCAGGTTATGTTTGAGGGGTTCAGGCTTCCCCACGCCGCCGAACGGGTCTCTTTGTATGGCCTTGATCAAGAGATTGATGCGCTTGAGCCCGGCTTTGTCGTTCTGTTGAAACCAGAGGTAGTCGTCCCAGCCTTCAGGGGTAAAGAGTATTTTCATTCTTCAATCAACCGCCTTGGCTTGGCTTTGCCTGCTCGTAAGCTGTTGACTGAGTTAATGAGACGTTCGGCATTTTTAGGCGAGCGCAGCAGGTAAGCCGTCTCTTCCAGAGCATTGAACTCTGATAACGAGATCATCACCACGGGCTCGCCTTTTTGTCGAGTCAGTAGAAGTGGGACGTGATCATCGTTGACGCGGTCCATCGTTTCGGACAGATGGGCTCGGGCGTTGGTGTAGTTGATAGTTTCCATGGGGGCTCCTTGTTGGGTGGGTTTAACGTACAGAAATACGTACATATCCACAACGGGAATCTTATCAACGGTCATCCACCTCGCCCGGACTTCACGAACAAGCTCAACGACTGAGTGGAGCAGCGTCGAACCTGTTGATACATGTTAATCGTCCAGTTCTTCGAGGCACGCCTGGAGAATATCCAGACCTTCCTCCAACACCTCAGGCTCAATGGTCAGCGGGGCCAGCAAGCGCACGATGTGCCGCGACTTGCCGCTGGGCATCAGCAACAAGCCAGCCTCTCGCGCCAGCTCCAGCAGTTGCGCCAGTTGCTTGGGGGCGGGTGTGCCGTCGGCATGGGCAAGTTCAATGCCCCGCATCGCGCCGACACCGGTGAGGCGGCCCAGGTAGGGCGACAGTTGCTGTGCGCGCCAGGCTTCATAGCGGCCCACAATCGCGGCCGCCTGCGCGACGCCCCAGGCGTGCAGGTTTGTGTCGCTCATCACCTCAAGGGTCGCCAGCGCCGCCCCACAGGCGATGGGATTACCCGAGTAGGTACCGCCCAGGCCGCCTTTGGGCAGGTTGTCCATCAGCGCCTTGCGCCCGACCACCGCCCCCAGCGGCATGCCGCCGGCGATGCTTTTGCCGAGCAGCAGCAGGTCCGGCTCGATGCCCAGGCGCGAGAAGGCGAAACGCTGGCCGGTGCGACCAAAACCCGACTGGATTTCATCAATGATCAGCAGGATGTTGTGCTGGTCGCAGAAGCGCCGCAGCGCCTGGGCGAACTCAGTGTCCAGGGCGAGAAAACCGCCTTCGCCCTGTACCGGCTCGATGATGAAGCAGGCCACATCGGTTACGTCGATCTCCACGCTGAACAGACGCTCCATGGCCTTCAGCGCTTCGGCGCAGGACACGCCGTTATCGGTACTGGGGTAGGGCAGGTGATACACAGGGCCGGGCAGTACACCGACCTTCTGCTTGTAGGGCGCGACCTTGCCGTTGAGGTTGAGGGTCGCCAGGGTGCGCCCGTGGAAGGCGCCGTCAAAGGCGATCACCGCCGTGCGCCCGGTGGCACCACGGGCGATCTTCAGGGCGTTTTCCGCCGCCTCGGCACCGCTATTGGTGAGCATGCCGCTGACGGGGTATCCCACCGGGATAAAGGCGCTGAGACGTTGCATCAACTCGATGTAGGGCGTATGCGGTGCGGCGTTGAACGCGTAATGGGTTAGCCGGGTGGCTTGCTCGCAAATGGCCGCCACCACGGCCGGGTGGCAATGGCCCAGGTTGAGTACGCCGATACCGCCGACAAAGTCGATGTAACGCTTGCCCGCCGTGTCCCAGACTTCGGCGTTTTTACCGTGGCTCAGGCTGATGGGGTGAACGATGGAAATCGACTGGCTGATGCTAGCGTAGCTCATGACTCGGGGACTCGGCAGTGGTGGGCGCAGCGCTATCTAAGCCGCGCGCCTGGCCTTGCCGCAAACGAAATAAAGTTGCCGGGTCATTCCACCTTGGAAGGAGCTGCGGCCTATTCCGACACCCCATCCTTGCCCGCCGCCTTGGATCGGTACAAGGCTTGATCGGCCCGCGCCATCAGCGCCGCCGGCGATTCCCCCATGCGCCGCTCTACTACGCCCAGGCTCAGGGTAACGTTCAACGCGCCCAAGGGGGCCGCCGCCTTGATTTTATGGCGAATCCTTTCGGCCAACTCTTTGGCCGTGTCCAGGCTGCTTTTGGGCAGCACCACCATAAACTCGTCGCCGCCCCAGCGCGCCAGCAAGTCGCTTTTACGTACGCAGGCTTCCAGGTGTTCCACTACCCGTATCAGCGTCTGGTCGCCGACGCCGTGGCCATATTGGTCATTGATCGGCTTGAAGTCATCGACATCCATGGCCACCAGTGCCAAGGGCAGGCGGAAGCGTTCGGCGCGGTCGCATTCCTCCAGCAGCACCTTTTCCAGGCGATACCGATTGGCGATGCGCGTCAGGGCGTCCCGCTCGGCCAAAGAGCGGTTTTCGTCCAGTTGCAATTGCAGTTGCTGGTTGACGCGCGACAACTCGAGGGTGCGCTCCGCGACCAGCGCTTCCAGAGACTGGTTGCGCTTTTGCAACTGTTCGATGGAGCATTTGCGCGTATGGATATCGCGGTGTGCGCCGACCATGCGCGCCACGGAACCGTCGGGGTTGCGGGCAATGACGTAGCCGCGGTCCTCGATCCAGAGGTACGTACCGTCTTCTTTTCGGCAACGGTATTCGGCCCGGTAATGAGCGGCGCGTTGGCTGATGTAGTCATCGAACACCGCCATCACGCGAGGGTAATCCTCGGGGTGGATCACGTTCTCCCAGGTGAAGACGCTGTTTTCCAGGGAGTGGTGGGAGTAGCCAAGCATTTCGTACCAGCCGGGATTGCGGTAGACGAAGCCGGTATTGGCGTTCCAATCCCAGATGCCATCACTGACCAGTTCCATGATGGCGTGCAACAGGTCGACGTTAAGGTCGGACACTTCATTGCGTAGCGGTTCTTTGCCGGATGTATCGTCCATCTGCGCGCTTCCTGCGGAGGGCTGGCGCCCAAGGCCAGTCATGGTTGACGCCGATACTCCGTGGCTGGCGCTACTGTACATCGGCGCTTGCGCGCTTTGAATAGGGCAGGTGTGCTGCTTATGACGAGTGGCGAAACGCTATTTTTCTGGCGCCATCATCTTTGTCCGAGGCCTTCCATCCGCGTTGTGCTGGTAAATGGCCTGCGGTTGGCCCTGCTCATTGAAAAACACCTGGCCAATGCCCGCCGAGTTCCACAAACGCTCACCCGCTTCGGCATGCTCTGGGATATAAGGCATCACCTGCATGGTGCGGCGGCGGGTAAACCAGTTGAGGGGCGAGCGCGGGGAGTAGAGCCAGCGGTTGAGGCGATCGAACCATTCCAGCAGGCGCGGCGGGAACTCGTTCTTGATGCCACTGCTGGTGATTTGCCAGATCTTGGGGCCGCCGTTGCGGTGGCGGATCAGCACTTGGTAGACAAACGAGTAATGCACGTCACCGGAAAGGATCACGTAGTTACCTGGCGTGCGTGAGTGGCGGAAGATATTCAAAATCACTTGGGCGGCGCCGCGGTGGGCCATCCAGTTCTCGGCGTCCACCAGCAGGGGAAAACCGCACCAGCTGAAGACCTTTTGCACCGTCTCTATCAGCTTGACGCCAAAGACCGGCGCGGGCGAGACGATGATGGCGGATGGATGGTCCAGCAGCGCTTGTTGCAGTTCGCTCAAGGCTTCCCAGTCCAGCAGGCCGGAAGGTTGCTTGAGGGTGAACTCGCTGCGCCAGCGTCGGGTGCGGGTGTCGAGTACCACCAGCGCCGGGGTGGTGGGCAATACGTAGTGCCACTGCTGGAATTTCAGCAAGGCCTCCAGCAACGCGTCTTGCGCCGTCGCCTCGAGATGATTGGCCTGTACCCGGCCGGTCAGTGCCTGGGTCTGGTCCAGCAGTTCGCCAAACACCTGGGGCTGGTTGCCCCAGCCCTGGCATAACAGATACGCCAGCAAGGCATTGCCGATGATGCGCTTGGAGAAAGGGTGGCCGTAGGCGGTTTCTTCCCACTGGGCGCTGAGGTTCCAATCGTCAGTGATGTCGTGATCGTCGAACATCATCAGCGTCGACAGGTGCGCGAACACCCGCGCTACCCCAGGCAGGCCGTCGCGGAACTGATCGATATGAACCTGTTCGCGGGCATAGCGTTGTTGTTCTTGCGCACTCAGCGGCGGCGGTTCTGGTGCGATCAGCGTCCAGGGTACCGGCGACCAGGCCAGCAGGTACATGGCGATCACTTCGGCAAAGGTCACCAGGTGATTGTCGGCGGTGCTGCTGGTGAAGATGGGTTTCTTCACACCGCCGAAAAAGCGTTCGCGCAAGGTCTCGTTACTGTCCAGCGCAGGGAGCAGGTCGGCCCGGTGGTAATAGCTGGCGCGATGCCCATAAAGGCTGGCGCTGTCGCTCACCACCGCACCCTCTAGAAACTCATCGAACAGGCCCAGGCGCGCAATCAGCCCGTGAATGGCTCGCAGCATGGGCCCTGCGACGTCGTCGGCGTAGATCTGGTCGCCATTCATCATCAGCAAGGCTGGGCGTTCGAGCGGTGTGCGGGCGTCCCCCAACAGACGGTCGACACACAGCAAGCCTTCGTCGGCACGATGGTGGGGTTTGCGGCACGAGCCATGCACCAAGTGATGGATGCGGCTATGCAGCACGAAGCTTGGCGTAGTCGCGTCGCCATACAGCAAGTGCGGTGCCCATTGTGCAATGCCGAGGCCGTCGATCAACAGGTCGTAACCGATGATTTCATCCTGTGGCAGGGCGTGGCTCAGGGCTATGTCGATCAGGTGGATAACGGCATGGCGGCCGACGGGCACGACTTGGCAGTGCGTTGCATCGAGCGGGATATCCAGCGCCTCGCCCGAGGGTAATTGCAGCCGCAAGCACAGGGGCAGGGCACGACTGCCCACCAACCAGATAACCAGGCGCTGTGGTTCCAGGCGTCTTAGCAAGGGGCCGGCGATCACGGCAGGCAGGATTTCAGGTTGACCCATGAAGAATGCAGCTCATACCAAGTGGGACTGGAAAGGATAACGCAGAGGATGTCAGTGTTTTGTTAACGCAAGTGCAGCGCGTTGCGTTGCACTCGTTGCCGGTGACTCCTAACGGTTTAAAGCAGTTTGCCTCCTCCGAGAGAGGTCATACCCGAATCTTTGGGTTTTGGTCGCGTGTCCTGCCCCTGTGGGGGGCTGCCAATCGGCGAAGAGGTGGGGGCGGGATTGGCTGAAGGCTGGTTAGCTTTCATGCCTTGCTGGATGTTATAGCTCAAGCTGTCAAACGAATTGCCAATGATCATCGGTAAACCCCTTACTCAATTGGAGGACTGTTGTCGCACCAATACTCCCTTTGAGTGCGCACCGTTTCAGTGGCATTGGCCGGGTTGTTCGTTCCCGGCCAAAGGTATCCGCATGTTGGGTTTAGAAAATGGGCGCGTTTCAGGCAGGCTTTGGCACCGTAAACCTGAACTCACTACCGCACCCCAACTCACTTTCGGCCTCGATGCGCCCACCATGAGCCTGGACAATCCCCTGGGTGATATACAGCCCCAACCCGCTGCCGGTGGGGTTGTTTTCAGTCTGGGTCCAATAGCGATCGAACACATGGGGCAAATCGTCCGGTGCAATGCCTTCACCGGAGTCTCGCACCGAAAATACAATCTCCTCACCGTTGCTCATGGCGCTGATGCCGATGTTGCCTTGGCGTGGGGTGAACTTGATCGCATTGCCGATCAGGTTCGACAGCACCTGGAACAAGCGCTCCGGGTCGGCCTTGATCTGCAGGCCGGGCTCGACATTGAACGACAGGTCGATGCCTTTTTCCGAGGCCAGGGGGGCCAGCAACGAATACGCTTCTTCAAAGATCTGGCTGACGTCCAGCGCCACCGGCTTGACCACATAGCGCCCGGCCTCGATCTTCGAGGTGTCGAGCAAATCTTCCAGCAACACATTCATGCGCCCGGCGGCCTGTTGCATGGTGTCGATCGCGGAAGAGATACGGCGTGAGGTGTGTGGACCATCGGAGCTGAAGGCTTTTTGCATCATGCCGCAGAGCATGGAGATGACGGTCATGGGGTTGCGCAGGTCGTGGGAAACCACCGCGACCAGCTCGTCCCGCGCACGCACCGCTTGTTGCTCGCGCAGCACTTGGCGGGACAGGTCGTTCTCCAGGGCCGAGCGGCGCAAATCGTTGGCGGCAAACAGGTCGCCATGGCTCCATTTGGTGGAGATGCCGGCCATCTCCACCTTCCAGATTTCAAACGAGGTGCGTGGGCGAAGGCGCATGCCCGCGTCGCAGGTTTCCAGATTCAGCGGCTTCTGCGGGTCGCCACTCCAGTGGATGTTCTCTTTGACTTCCGGGCGAAACCACAACACACCGTTATCCACAGGCTTGGGCAAGCTCATGGCGAGCACGCCGCTGGCCACGCTCTGGAACTCAGCGGCAGGCGGGTAAACCGAGGCCAGGTTATGGCTGGAAAATACCGGTTCACCGTTGGCCTGCAACCACTTGTGCAGCGCGCGTATCTGCGCCGGTTCCGGGCAATTGCCGTAGCGGTGCAGTTGTTTATCTTCGATGATCGCCACGCCGCCGGAGAGGGTCAGGTCCATCAGCATTCGGCCTTGTTGGGCCAGGCCGTCGAAGACGTTATTGGCAGAGGCTTTCATCGCCAGGTCCAGCAGCGCCAGCGCTTGGACTTTCTCGTCGCGCTGGCGGGTCAGCTCCAGGGCCTCCATGGCACTGATCTGCAATGACAGCACCTGGCCGATGGTCTGGCAGGCCATGCGCAGGTCATTAGGTACCAGCAGCGGCTCACGGTTGCCGCAGCTGATCAGGCCCCAGAGTTTGTCGCCCTTCATCAACGAAATACTCATGGACGACAACACGCCCATGTTCTGCATGTACTGGCAGTGAATCGGCGACACGCTGCGCAGGGTGGCGAAGCTCAGGTCCAGGGGCTGCCCGGTGTCCGGGCGCAATTTGGGCACCAGCGGTACCGGTTCGTAGGACGCATTCGGGATGATCCGTAGCCAGTTGGTGCGATACAGCTCCCGAGCCTGCTCGGGGATGTCGGACGCGGGGAAGAACAGCCCGTTGAACAATTCCATTGACGGCGCCGAGGCCTCCGCGATCACCTGGCCATGGCCTTCCTCTTCGAAGCGATAGATGAGCACCCGGTCATAACCGGTCATGGCCTGGATTTCGTTGACGGTGATGGCGTAGAGCGCCTCCAAGGTCTTTGCCGATTGCAGGCGGTGCAGCATCTTGCCCAGATCGCTGGTGCGGCCATTGTGCGCTCGGGGTTTGAAATCCTTGAGCCGTGGTTCGAATTCCAGCACTAACACGCCCTGGTGGCGATGCAACAGGCCTTCGAACTGCTCACCCTTGAAGGTGATCAGCAGGGGCGGCGAGTCCAGGAATGCGCTGTCCTCGGCCATGGTTCGCACGGCCTGGGCGTACTCCTCGCCAATCAATCTGTGCAACGGTTGATCCAACAGCGCCTCGGGGGCGTGGCCGAACAACGTACCGACGTTGGCACTTACCTGAATAATGTTCAGGCCAGGTTCCGACAAAGTCAGCAGCACGCCGTGGGGCTGGATGGCCCCCGGAAAACGAATGGGTTCGTCGGCGCAGTTGGCAAGCAGCTCTTCAAAATCTTCGGGTTTCATAGCAATACCTCCTGGCTGTCGAGCCATTGCTCAAAGCCGCTGAATGTCGAACGGGCCGCCATCACCGCGCGCGCGGCGGCATCTGTATCCAGTGGCTGGCGGCTCAGATAATCGAGGAAATCTTTCCAGCGCCGTCCGGTCTCGGCGCCGTATACATTGAGAAAGGCACCGCCGTTGTCGGCGTTCACATCCAGGCGCAGGGCCATTTCCCGGCGCAGCACTTGGCCACCCAGGGTGGCGCCTTCCAGCACATACAGGGCGCCGAGACACGCAGCCGGCGTGTTTAATACGGGGAGTTGGGTACAGCGAGGCAGGGCATGGATGGCGTGGTCAGTCAGGCCGAGTGCGTGCAGGTCATGGACCAGTGTTGGCGTTTTCACACGCAACACAGGCTCATATCCATCGGGAATCAAACCGCTGTCATACAGCGCCGCTTCCATCGGCTGATAAAAGCCGTAGTACGCTTGCAGCAGGCGCCGATACCACTGGGCATCCAGGCGCTCGGAAAAAAACGGCAGGCGCTGTTCCAACGCCACATGCAGCAGGCCCGTGCCCGTGCGCAACGTTTCCAACAAGGAGGGCGCACTAACGTCATGGGCCTGTGAATGCATTCAATGAGCTCGAACTGTGGGCCTGTCGGCCATGAATGACGCGTGAAAATGGGCGACGATTCTACACAACTCATTGTCGTCAGCTGAACGCAGAAACGAAAAGGCTGACCAGCGGATCAGAAAAGTCGCTCCCTGCACCTTACATGACCGCAGAACTGGCCCTCAAGTTCGGTTGAAATGATATCGCGCTGCTATCCACGCAGGGGCAGGCCCTAGTGCGTCAATGCTGTCTGCACGCACTCAAGCAAGTGGTCGGTACTCCAGGGCTTGGGCAGAAACCGCACGGAACTGCCCAACTCGGCGGCGATTTTCGTATTACCTGAGGTCAGCACTACTTGTACTTCAGGCCAGCGGTGGGCGACCACACGGCTCAAGTCATAACCATTGAGCAAGCCGGGCATTTGAATATCACTGACAATCAAATCCACCGGGTCATCGCCGCGCTCCAGGTAAATCATCCCTTCGTCTGCCGATGCAAACGATGTCACCACCGCACCAAAGTCTTCCAGCACATCTACCATCAACGCCCGAATGATCTCGTCGTCTTCCAATACCAAAATCGATGGCTGAGCCATGATCCTTACTCCACCATCAGGGGGTTCAGTAAGGTGGAGTGGAAGGTGGCCGGATAGGTTCGATTGGATGTTTTTTAATCGATGGGTGGTCGTTTGACTGCTTGTGAGCCATGGGCACGACAATCCGTTAAGGTGAACGCCACCCCGCCGTCCCAAGGAATGCCATGTTTAACCGTAACCCGCTCGTGCCGGAACTGATCGTCACTCGCCTCAGTGTCAGCCTGGCGTTCTGGGTCGAACAGTTAGGCTTCACCATCGCCTACCAGCGCGCTGAAGAAGGCTTTGCCTACCTTGACCTTAACGGCGCGCAAATCATGCTCGAACAATACGACCCCGACGCCGGCCAGTGGCTGACCGCACCGTTGCAGCCACCGTTCGGGCGCGGCATCAACCTGCAAATCGATGTGCCCGCCGTGACGCCTATCCTGCAACGGTTGGCGCAAATTGGCTGGCCATTGTTCCGCGATGTTGAAGATGCCTGGTACCGAGCCGGTGACGTGGAGGCCGGGCAGCGCCAGTTCATCGTGCAAGACCCGGACGGTTATCTGGTGCGTCTGGTGCAGCGGCTGGGAGAAAGGCCGGTCGAACAGGCATAATCCACGGCAACAGCCGATAGGGATACGTGAATGAAGTATGTGTTATTGACCCTCGTCCTGACCGTTATCGCCGCACCCGCGTTCGCTGCGGGCGACGCCGACGCGGGCGGCAAACTCTTCACCAAGACCTGCGGTGGCTGCCACAGCATTGGTGAAGGCGCGCGGGGTGGTTTTGGCCCGGAACTGAACGGCATCATTGGCCGGCCTGCCGGTACTACCACGGACTATCAGTATTCGGATGCGATGAAGAACTCAGGCGTGGTGTGGACGCGGGAAAAACTGGCGGCCTACATTGAAGACCCGAAGTCGGTGGTGAGTGGCACGCGGATGATCTTCTGGGGGATCAGTGACCAGGAGAAGATTGAAAATATCCTGGCGTACTTAGCGACATTCCAGCCCAAGTGAGGCGCCCAGGCTGACGGGCATCAGTAGCGAACCCGCGACGCAAGGTCCGGGTAATGGGTCGCGAGCTCAGCCAAGCACTGCCGCAGCATCTTGGCATCGTGAGGTAGGCACTCCGAAAAAATATCCCAACCAGAAAACTCAAGCGTCTCGGGCATTTCTACCAAGCCGGTGATGGCGTCCCAAAAAGCATCCCAGTTCTGGCCATACCAGGTGGGGAAGTTGAGTGAAGTGCCCAGCGTGGCGTGAAGCTCTTTGGGGTTCTGAATGCGGGTCAGGTCTATTTTGATGATGGATGATCGGGTCACTTGTGCACCATTTGCTTTTTCATCTACTACAGCTCAGGCTGAATTCTTTGAGTCTGCATTACTCGTTTGCAACTTCGTAATCAAATGCGATGAAGTAGTCACTTTCTGAAAGAGCAATTTCGTGAGAAAAGTGCGGCTGTATCACTGATAGCCATTCCCTGCGCAATTCAAACATGCCGTTATTGACGTCCACTGCGCTCAACAACCCGAGCGTGGAAATCACCGAGTAGTCATCTCCGCAGTCCGCTGAACTCTCCGTTCCGTTTAGCCTCTCTGTAGTTCTGTCGAACCATTCCAACCTTATTTTTAGTCCCATGTAGCCCTCACAGATATTTTTTGATGTTTCGTTTTCTGATTGGCCCTTTTAGCTGCTCGCCGCTTATGTGGTTGAACGCACCTATATGGCTCCCATCACTCGCTAGATAAACCTCCAGCTCTCCGTGCTGAGAGTCCCATTCATAGATCTTCCGACCTTTTTCCTCAATCCAGCGTTCTTTCAGCCCGGCGCCTCCTTGTCTGGGAGTCTTGGGTTTTGCTTTTATCAGTTTTTCAAAGCCAGTTATTTGTTCAGTGTCGGGCGCTTTGTGGTACTTGTGATCCCCAGACTTGGCACCTACCACCACATACAGCGGCCGAACCCCCGACCCCGCCGGAAACACCAGAATAAAATCCTGATAGGCCGGTGGGTAAATAGGGTTAACCAGAATCTGCGCCGCCGTCTCAGTCGGTGGGTAGATCCAGATCACGGGTGCTTGCGGCGCAGCCTCCAATGCCGGAACACCTAAGGTGTCATTTGGATCAACGGAGGGCGTCCAGATCAGCTCTACGCCATTATTCAAATCTGCTATTAACTGGCCGCTGCGGTTTTGAAACTGCACCACGTCAATCATCTGCCAATCGGCATTGTTACCTGTGTAAAACCCATACCCCTTAAGCGTGCCGTCGTCGCGTTGCTCGATATGCAGCCGCATTTGCGAACGCGCTCGTTGCAGCGAACGCAACTGTTCCTCGTTGTAGAGCGCGCTATCATTTAGATCCGACGGCCAAGCCAGCGCTACCAACCCTGTCAACAGGCTACCAGCGACGGATGCGCTGACTGTCGCCGCCGACTCCAAAAACGCTGAACGCAATGCCAACTGCCCTAAGCCGGCTGGCAGTGCGCTGCCACTGATCTTGCGCAAGGCAACCGCGCCCCGGGCGTCCACTTCGCGCCCGCCCAACAGACTTACATGGCCGTACTCCTTGATCAGTTCCAGTGGGACAAAACCGGTGGGGCTCGAGTAATGAGCGATACCGTCAGGCAGTTGGCATGGTTTTATGAAAACGCAGCTTGGAGGTTGGGCTGGTGTAGGTGGCTGGGCAGGGGACGGCTCGAAAAAATCGATAGTAGGCGAATACGGCACACGCGACGGTTGCCGGGTGAGGATTCGTCGCTTGAGTAACGCTTGTTCGGTGGGTGGATAAAAGCGTTCTGACATGACCGATTCACTTCCTTGTGCGAGGGAGTGAGCCTATGAGGGGGAGTCAGAAACCGATATCAGCTCAATTTGTCAGTTGATGTGGGAAAAGTTGACTGGTACGTGAGTCGCCAGCATTGTTTCGAATATTGCGATTTTCGTTTGTTTCGTTTAGCGTTGACCTCAACTGAATTGCGTAAGGCCGGAGTTGCATCATGACCATCAACAATCTTCCCAAAACGATCCTTCCGCTGGAAAAAGAAGTCGAGGCGGCAGTGCAAGGTCAGCGTGAATTAGCGTCCCTATTGTCGACCAAATTTGAAACCCAGCGCATCGATATCTTCGACAAAGAAGACAAGCCACACAGGCTTGTCCTACCAACCTCCGCACTGCGTCTGCTGGTCGATATTCTGGGCGAATTGGCGCTGGGCAATGCCGTCAAGGTAGTGCCGGTTCATGCCGAGTTGACCTCGCAGGAGGCGGCCGACCTGCTTAATGTGTCACGCCCGCATTTGGTCAAGATGCTGGAGGAAGGCGCCATCCCCTTTACAAAAACGGGCCGACATCGGCGAGTCCGTTTTTCGGATTTGATGGCGTTCAAGCAACGGCGTGACGAGCAAAGCCAAGAGGCAATGGAAGCGCTGGTTCAACAGGCCCAAGAGTTGGGAATGGGGTATGACGGATGAGGTGTTCGCCCTTTACTGCGGTGTACGATGCTTGTGTTCTCTATCCTGCGGCACTTAGGGACTTACTCATGTGGCTTGGTTTGTCTGGTTTGTATCGAGCGCGATGGACTGGCCAGATTCAGGATGAGTGGAAGCGCAACGTACTTAAGAACCGACCCGATCTTACGGCGGCTCAGGTGGACTGCACGTCGGCGCTAATGGACATTGCTATACCTGACGCGTTGGTGACGGGATATGAGGATCTGTGTTCGAGTTTGGATTTACCAGACCCGGATGACCGGCATGTGTTGGCGGCGGCAATTCGGAGTAAAGCTGAGGTCATCGTGACCTTCAATTTGAACGACTTTCCACCTCATATATTGGCTGCCTATGACATTGAACCGATGCATCCGGATGACTTTATTTCGGATCTCTGGGATTTGGATCAGGCGGCAGTGTTGGGAGCGGCGCAGAAGCAGAGGAGGGCGTTGAAGAAGCCCGCGATGGAGGCGGGAAGTTATCTTGAGATGTTGATGCGGCAGGGCTTGGTGCAGACTAGCAAGGCAATGGGACCCTATGAAATGATGCTGTGAGCAGGATGAGCCCGGTGTACGTCAGCTGAGCCGCAATAAAAAAGACCTTGAAACACCAAGGTCTTTTGGGTGCCTGCGGATCAACTCAGCAGATGCTTGGAAATCAGCCGGGAGATTTCCACGATCGAGGTCTTGCCAGTGAACTCGAATTTCACCTTCCCCAACGACGAAAAATAAATCTCCAACTCCGAATCCAAGTCAAACGTCCCGGACGTTTCCACCGAGTACGCCACGATGTTCTTGTACGGCAATGAGGTGAAATCCTTCTTGCTGCCGGTAATCCCCTGCACGTTCACCGCGATGATGCGTTTGGTGGTGAACACGACGCCGTCGCGCATGGCCTTGTAGGCGTCGACCACTTCTTCGCCGTCCAGCAGCAGGGCCGCTACGCGTTCGGCGTATTCGTTGTTTTGCTTGAGCTTGAAGAAACCTTTGTTGTTGAAGTCGATCATGTGCCTGTCCTGGGTAAGTGGTGCCGTCGGTGTATGCCGTTTTGCCTGCGGATCTGTATCTAACGCCCTGGCCTGCAAGCCCCTAGCATGACGCTCAACACGACCGCGTCGGCGAAGGATTTCACGCTGGCAGCCTAAAAAACCAGGAGCCAATCCATGCCTGATATGTCCAGCTTGCTCGCCTACGGCCTGATTTCACTCGGCATGGTACTGACTCCCGGGCCGAACATGATCTACCTGATTTCCCGCTCCATCTGCCAGGGGCGCACGGCCGGGTTGATTTCCCTGGGCGGGGTGGCGCTGGGGTTTGTGGTGTACATGGTGTGCGCGGCGCTGGGTATCACGGCGTTGGTGATGGCTGTGCCGTTTGCCTACGACGCGCTGCGGCTCGGCGGGGCGTTGTATCTGGTGTATCTGGCCTGGCAGGCGGTCAAGCCGGGTGGGCGCTCGCCATTCCAGGTGCGCGACTTGCCCAAGGACAGCCCGCGCAAGTTGGTGACCATGGGCTTGGTCACCAACTTGCTCAATCCCAAAGTGGCGGTGATGTATTTGTCGTTGCTGCCCCAGTTCATCGACCCGAACGGTCATGGCAGTGTGCTGGTGCAATCCCTGGCGCTGGGCTCCCTGCAGATTCTTATCAGCGTGAGCGTCAACGCGGTGATTGCCTGCATGGCGGGTTCCATCGCGGTGTTCTTCGTCACCCGGCCTGGTTGGCAGGTGCTGCAGCGCTGGCTGATGGGGTCGGTGTTGATGGGTTTGGCGGTGCGGATGGCGGTAGAGGGGCGCAAGTAAGGCTGCTTTCAGCGCGCCATGACGTTGACAATCACATGCAGGATGAATGCTGGCCCGTAGCAAGGCTGCCCATGTTCATCTTCGATACGCCAGATTGAGGTGACGGTACTGGTCTCCCTCGGGGCTCCGAACTCCACGGTGATATGCACTGGCTGGCCGGGCAAAGTATCTGCTATCGGAATATCGTTATTCAGGCTTCGCAGATGGCTATCCATCACCACTTCCAATGGCTCCCCCGAAGCGGTTCGACGGGCGATCACGTACTCCACGTCCACTCTCACCAATCGCCGCCCGCGCCAGGGGCGAATCCCGAGGTTCTGGATCTCCCAGGTTTTCTGAAAGGTTTCACCGGGCAGCACTACGGTCTGGTCAGGCGTGGTCACGTCTGCATTGAATACGGCAATGTCAGATGGGTCGTGCAAGCCAATGGCCCGGTTGGTGATAGCCATTGAGTAAGCATCAGTTGGAGCACCGGTCAGGTCGGCAAAGTAGCGAAACAGCAGCAGCGGGGAGACACGTAGCGCTTTGGCTAATTTGATCAGGGTACGTACGGACGGATCTTTTGAAGCACCGTCCGCCAATGCATAAAGGTAGGTTCTGGAGATGCCAGCCTCCTTAGCCAGGTTAGTCAGGGGTTTTCCCAGTTCTCGGCTGCGTCGTACAACAAGCGCTCGAAGAGTATCGCCAGTTTTGATGCTCATATTTTGCAAACCCGTTTCCAGTGGAAGTCGTCATCTTGTAAGCCAAAAAGGACAACCTGCCCGCCGTCACGGTTACATAGCGATTCAGACTTTGGTCTTGCTGGCGACGTTGTGAAAGACATGGATAGGTCCCGGTTTGGTTGGCATATCCAGTGTCGCGGTTTCTCACATGCTTGCGAACCTTGTGTGTGTTGCATTCCTTTACATCTATCTGTGGATATAGCTATGAGTCCAATGAAAGCGTGCTGTGAATCCATTGCCCGATCAGGCTTTGGCATCCTGCAAATTCCTGATGCGATGTTGCAGGACTACAAAAAGATCATTGATGGCTATTCGGCCATTCCCCAGGCCATCAAGGATGAGTTTTCCTTTGCCCAGGACACGGATGGTTTTTTCCCTTTTGGCGCCGAGTACTCCCTTGCCGAGGAGCACCCGGACCTGTGCGAGCGGTTTTGTTACTGGCCCGCGCACGCTTCAAAAAGAACCGCTTTCGAATTCACCCGAAGTACTTTCGTTGTCGCAGTCGGCAGTTTTGAACGACAGATGAGCGAGTTGGCCCAGGGAGTTATGGATGGCATTTGCGAGGAATTTGGCGTTGCCCCCTTGGCCCCCTTTCGCGCGGCATCGTACATCCAGTTATGTGTCTATGGTCCACAGGCGAAAGACCATTCTCGTCAATATGCCCAGGATCCTCATGAAGACGGGCATATGCTTTCGTTTATCAAGCCTACCCGCGAAGGGCTGGTTTTGATGAAAGGACGATCGTTGGAGCCGGTACGCCTTCTGGAGAACGAGGTCGCGGTGCTGGCGGGTTCCTTGCTGACAGAGCTCTCCGATCATGCCGTGCCTGCCGCCTACCATGCTGTACTTGCGCCCAGCAAACCGGTCGCCAGAAGCTCATTGATCTACTTTGCAAATCCCAATCCGGATCAGTTGCTGACGACCTTTTACCGCCAGAAATCCATTGACCTGGGCAGTACTGTGAATGCTCGTCATACCGGTTTCGGTAATCAACCGATTCAACTGCGCTAAATAGTCCTGGAGGGCTCGAACAGTCCATGTTTCCTCACTTCAATGCCCTTTACATCGAAGGTTTGCTCTTGGGTATCGGACTGTTCGCCGCCCCTGGCCCGAAAGACACCTTGGTGATCCGCCAAGGTGTCGGTCGCGGGCCGATCTGGGGCGTTGTCGCTATTTGCGTAATGGCCGATATTTTCCTGATCGCTTTCGGGGTCACGGGTTTAGGTTCGTTGTTGGGAAGCCGGCCTGAGGTGATGGCACTATTGCTGTTGTCCGGCGCTGCGTATCTGCTTTGGTTTGGTGGCCAACGTCTGTTGGCCTGCATCCGGGATCAGTCCATGCCGGACGCTCAAGGCGGCAACTCGCAAAGAGGGCTGTTGCGCTCGGCGGTCATACTCGGCTTTGCCAACCCTTACGCCTGGCTCGATACCGTGGTGTTGATTGGTTCCATCGGTGCCACGAAACCTGCGGGTCAACAGGCGCTGTTCGCGACAGGCGCCATGACGGCATCACTCGTGTGGTTCGTGGTGTTGGCGCTGTGCTGTCAGCGATTGACGGTATTGTTTCGCAAGCCTGCGGTCTGGCGCTGGCTGGATGCAGGGGTGGCGGTGTTGATGGTTTACCTGGCCGTTACCCTGATTACCGATTCATTGCACATCTTTCAGATAGCTCTTTAGTACGGTCAGCGGGCAGGTCAACTCATCAAGACGAGCGATGTTTTGCACATCGGTGGATAGCCTTTGCAATTCACGCCCGAGAACGCTGTCCGCTCCACCCAATGCAATCAACGCCTGGGTGATGCACTCATCGAGCTTCAACTGGATCTCGGCCAGGTTTCCCTGGCGCACCAACAACCCAAACACCTCGCGATCATAGCCCTCCATCACGGGATCATCGCGCAGCAATGGGCTGCCGTGGTCAGTCTCATGCACCAGCTTCAACGCGAACAACGCAACCGCTTCAAGCGTCAACTCCATGGTCCCGCTCCCTCCACTGCCACGCCTGGCACTTTTTTGCAGGCGAAAAAAAAGACCTTGAATTTCAAGGTCTTTCTTTAAGATGGTGCCCCGAGGGAGACTCGAACTCCCACTCCTTTCGAAAACGGATTTTGAATCCGCCGCGTCTACCAATTCCGCCATCAGGGCTCAATGGCGGCGAAGTATAGAGATGAGATTACCGTTGGTCAATCACGTTTCATGGTCTATTTTCACTATTTCCGCTAGACTTCCCGGCCCTGCTAGACGAACCCCATCATGCGCGTTGCTGACTTTACTTTTGAGCTCCCTGATTCGCTGATCGCTCGCCACCCTTTGGCCGAGCGTCGCGCCAGTCGACTGCTGACCCTGGACGGGCCCAGCGGTGCCCTCGCACACCGTCAATTCACTGATTTGCTTGAGCATTTGCGCCCAGGCGATCTGATGGTTTTCAACAACACCCGGGTGATCCCGGCGCGGCTGTTTGGCCAGAAAGCGTCCGGCGGCAAGCTGGAAATCCTGGTGGAGCGGGTGCTGGACAGCCACCGCGTGCTGGCCCATGTGCGCTCCAGCAAGTCGCCCAAACCGGGGTCGAGCATCTTGATCGAGGGCGGTGGCGAAGCCGAGATGGTGGCGCGCCACGATGCCTTGTTCGAGCTCAAGTTTGCCGAAGAAGTGTTGCCGCTGTTGGAGCGCGTCGGCCATATGCCGTTGCCTCCTTATATAGACCGCCCCGACGAAGACGCGGACCGCGAGCGCTATCAGACCGTGTACTCACAGCGCCTCGGCGCCGTCGCCGCACCGACTGCCGGGCTGCATTTCGACCAGCCACTGCTGGATGCGATTGCCGCCAAGGGCGTCGACACCGCCTATGTAACCCTGCACGTGGGGGCCGGTACGTTTCAGCCGGTGCGTGTGGATAACATCGAAGACCACCATATGCACAGCGAATGGCTGGAGGTCAGCCAGGACGTGGTGGATGCGGTGGCGGCGTGCAAGGCGCGTGGCGGTCGAGTGGTTGCCGTGGGCACCACCAGTGTGCGTTCGCTGGAGAGTGCAGCGCGTGATGGCGTGCTCAAGCCGTTCAGTGGCGACACCGATATTTTCATTTTTCCAGGGCGACCCTTTCATGTGGTCGATTGCCTGGTCACCAACTTCCATTTGCCCGAATCCACGCTGTTGATGCTGGTGTCGGCATTTGCCGGTTACCCGGAAACCATGGCTGCCTACCAGGCCGCCATCGCTAACGAGTACCGTTTTTTCAGCTACGGTGATGCGATGTTTATCACCCGTAACCCGGCGCCGCGCGGCCCTGAGGACAACTTATGAGTCGTATGTCGTTTGAATTGCTCGCTACGGACGGCAAAGCCCGTCGTGGTCGCCTGACCTTCCCGCGTGGCACTGTGGAGACCCCGGCCTTCATGCCGGTCGGCACCTACGGCACCGTCAAAGGCATGTTGCCCCGCGACATCGTCGCCACCGGTGCCGAGATTATCCTCGGCAATACCTTCCACCTGTGGCTGCGCCCGGGCACGGAAGTGATCAAGAAGCATGGCGACCTGCATGACTTCATGAAGTGGCAAGGGCCGATCCTTACCGACTCCGGTGGTTTCCAGGTGTTCAGCTTGGGCGCCATGCGCAAGATCAAGGAAGAGGGCGTGACCTTTGCCTCGCCGGTCGACGGCGCCAAGGTGTTCATGGGCCCGGAAGAGTCGATGCAGGTACAGCGCGATCTGGGTTCGGACATCGTGATGATTTTCGACGAGTGCACGCCGTACCCGGCCGATGAAGACGTGGCGCGTATTTCCATGGAGCTGTCGCTGCGTTGGGCCCAGCGTTCGAAGAACGCCCATGGCGATAACACGGCGGCGCTGTTCGGTATTGTCCAGGGCGGCATGCATGAAAGCCTGCGCAAACGCTCGCTGGAAGGCCTCGACAAGATCGGCTTCGACGGCCTGGCCATAGGCGGTTTGTCGGTGGGCGAGCCCAAGCATGAAATGATCAAGGTGCTGGATTACCTGCCGGGCCTGATGCCCGCAGACAAACCTCGTTACCTTATGGGCGTTGGCAAACCGGAAGATCTCGTAGAGGGTGTGCGCCGCGGTGTGGACATGTTCGATTGCGTGATGCCAACCCGTAATGCCCGCAATGGGCATCTGTTCATCGATACAGGCGTGCTGAAGATCCGTAACGCGTTCCATCGCCATGATGATTCGCCGCTGGATCCTACCTGTGACTGCTACACCTGCCAGAACTTCTCCCGTGCTTATCTGCACCATCTGGACAAGTGCGGGGAAATGCTGGGTAGCATGTTGAATACCATCCACAATTTGCGTCATTACCAAGTCCTGATGGCTGGTTTGCGCGAGGCTATTCAACAGGGTACATTGGCCGCCTTCGTCGATGCCTTCTATGCCAAGCGTGGCCTCCCTGTGCCGCCCTTGGACTGAGTTTTCCGACCCTAAGATTCACTATTTGCAACTGGAGTGCTAAATGAGCTTTTTTATCTCTAACGCCATGGCTGACGCCGCTGCGCCTGCTGCTGCCGGCCCTATGGGCGGTGGTTTCGAGTGGATTTTCCTGGTCGGCTTCCTGGTCATCTTCTACCTGATGATCTGGCGTCCACAGGCCAAGCGCGCCAAAGAGCAGAAAAACCTGCTGGGCAGCCTGCAAAAAGGCGACGAAGTCGTGACCACTGGCGGTATCGCCGGCAAGATCACCAAGGTCTCCGATGCTTTCGTGGTACTGGAAGTCTCCGACACCGTGGAAATGAAGTTCCAGAAGGGCGCCATCGCCGCCACGCTGCCTAAAGGCACGCTCAAAGCGATCTGAGTAACAACCTTTACCAATCGACGGGGCGCGCAAGGCGCCCCGCGTTATAAGCGGGCGGCGTGATGCTGAACAAATACCCTCTGTGGAAATACGTACTGATCCTGGCGGTGCTGGCGATCGGTTTTATTTATTCCGCTCCCAATCTCTATCCTGATGACCCGGCGATCCAGATCTCTGGCGCCAGCACTTCGCTGCAGGTCAATCAGGCTGACCTGGACCGTGCGAGCAAAGCGCTCACCGACGCGGGTATCCAGGTTAAAGCGGCAACCTTGGCGGCTGGATCCAAAGGCGGCTTGTTGCGCCTGACCAAGCAAGAAGACCAATTGCCGGCCAAAGATGTCGTACGCAAGGCCATGGGTGACGACTACGTTGTCGCGCTCAACCTGGCCCAGACCACGCCACAATGGCTGCGCAGCATTGGCGCGCACCCGATGAAGCTGGGTCTGGACTTGTCCGGCGGTGTGCACTTCCTGCTGGAAGTCGACATGGACAAGGCCCTGGACGCACGTCTGAAGGTCTACGAAGGCGACGTGAAGAGCCTCCTGCGCAAAGAGAAGCTGCGTTATCGCAGCCTGCCGCAGCTCAATGGCGCCATCCAGTTGGGCTTTGCTGACGAAGCATCCCGCGAACAGGCCCGTGCGCTGATCCGCAAGAACTTCAATGACTTCGACATCGTGCCTGCCGACCTGAACGGCCAAGCGGTACTGCGTCTGGCGATGAGCCCGGCCAAGATCGCTGAAATCCGCGAATACTCCATCAAGCAGAACCTGACCACGGTCCGTAACCGCGTCAACGAGCTGGGTGTGGCAGAGCCGATCGTGCAGCGCCAGGGTGCCAACCGCATCGTGGTTGAGCTGCCAGGCGTACAGGACACTGCTGAAGCCAAGCGTATCCTCGGCAAGACCGCCAACCTGGAGTTCCGTCTCGCGGCAGACCCAGGCGCTACGCGTACCACTTCCGAAGAATTCGAATTCCGCGAAGGCAACCGCCCTCCAGCGCTGATCGAGCGTGGTTTGATCATCACCGGTGACCAGGTGACCGACGCCAAGGCCGGTTTCGGCGAGCACGGCACGCCTGAAGTGAACATCCGTCTGGATGGCCATGGCGGCGAACTGATGAGCCGCGCCACGCGCAGCAACGTTGGTCGCAGCATGGCGGTGATCTTCATCGAGCAGCGCCCGGTGACCACCTACACCAAGCAAATGGTCAATGGCGTCGAGAAAGACGTGCCGGTGCAGACCTTCAAGGAAGAGAAGAAGATCATCAGCCTGGCGACCATCCAGTCGCCGCTGGGTGCTCAGTTCCGTATCACTGGCCTGAACGGCCAGGGCGAGTCTTCCGAGCTGGCGTTGCTGCTGCGTGCCGGTGGCCTGGCTGCACCGATGTACTTCGCTGAAGAGCGTACCATCGGCCCGAGCCTGGGTGCCGACAACATCACCAAAGGTGTCGATGCGGCGCTGTGGGGTATGTTGTTCGTGTCGCTGTTCATCATCGCCATCTACCGCTTCTTTGGTGTGATCGCCACTGTCGCCCTGGCGGGCAACATGGTGATGCTGCTGGCGTTGATGTCGTTGCTGGGCGCCACACTGACCCTGCCAGGTATCGCCGGTATCGTACTCACCATGGGTATGGCGGTGGACGCCAACGTGCTGATCTTCTCGCGGATTCGTGAGGAGATCGCCGCCGGTATGACCGTGCAGCGTGCAATCAACGAAGGCTTCGGCCGGGCATTTACCGCGATCCTCGACTCCAACCTGACCACACTGTTGGTCGGCGGGATTCTCTTCGCCATGGGCACAGGCCCGGTGAAAGGTTTTGCGGTGACCATGTCCCTCGGGATCTTTACCTCGATGTTCACGGCCATCATGGTGACCCGCGCAATGGTCAACCTGATCTTTGGCGGGCGTGACTTCAAGAAGTTGTGGATTTAAGGGGCTGCCATGTTACGTACAATCAACTTCATGGGCGTTCGCAATATTGCGTTCGGCGTCACCGTGCTCCTTACCGTTCTGGCGTTGTTCAGCTGGTTCCATAAGGGCCTGAACTACGGCCTGGACTTCACCGGCGGTACGCTCATCGAGCTGACCTATGAGAAGCCGGCCGACGTTACCCTGGTGCGCAGCGAGCTGGTCAAGGCCGGCTATCACGAAGCCGTGGTGCAGAGCTTTGGTGCCACCACCGACCTGCTGGTACGCATGCCTGGTGAAGACCCGCAACTGGGTCATCAGGTAGCCGAGGCCTTGCAGAAGGTCGGCGGCGATAACCCGGCGTCGGTCAAGCGCGTCGAGTTCGTCGGCCCGCAAGTGGGTGAAGAACTGCGCGATCAGGGCGGCCTCGGCATGCTGATGGCGCTGGTCGGCATCATGATCTACCTGGCATTCCGCTTTCAGTGGAAGTTCGGTGTCGGCGCCATTGTGTCGCTGATCCACGACGTGATCGTGACCGTGGGTATCCTGGCCTACTTCCAGATCACCTTCGATCTGACCGTATTGGCAGCTGTGCTGGCGATCATTGGTTATTCGCTCAACGACACCATCGTGGTCTTCGACCGGGTTCGTGAGAACTTCCGGGTGCTGCGCAAGGCGACGTTGATCGAGAACATCAATATCTCCACCACGCAGACCCTGCTGCGGACCATGGCGACGTCGATCTCCACCTTGCTGGCGATTGCTGCGCTGATGATCTTCGGTGGCGATAACCTGTGGGGCTTCTCCCTGGCGCTGTTTATCGGCGTTCTGGCGGGTACCTACTCGTCGATCTACATCGCCAACGTGGTGCTGATCTGGCTGAACCTCAACAGCGAAGACTTGATCCCTCCTGCCGCTACCGACAAGGAGGTCGACGACCGTCCTTGATGGGCGTTTGTTGATCCGCTGTTACAAGAAAGGCGCGAGTATTGAACTCGCGCCTTTTTTTTTGCTCCAAGGCTGGGTATAGCGCGGATCTTTCGGTCCGCTTGTGATGGTCAGGAGGTTCATGTGAACAAGTCGTTGCTGGTTGGTGCGGTATTGGGTGCTGTCGGTGTGACTGCCGGAGGCGCTGTTGCCACCTACAGCCTGGTAAAAAGCGGCCCTGAGTATGCGCAAGTACTGGCGGTACAGCCGGTGAAAACCCAGATCAAAACCCCGCGTGAGGTCTGCAAGGACGTCACCGTGACCCGACAGCGTCCGGTGCAGGACCAACATCAAATCGCCGGTACCGTGGTGGGCGCCCTTGCGGGTGGCCTGCTGGGCAACCAGATTGGTGGCGGTAACGGTAAGAAGCTGGCCACCGTGGCCGGTGCGGTCGGTGGTGGCTACGCCGGTAACAAGGTTCAGGAAGGTATGCAGAACCGCGATACCTACACCACTACGCAAACTCGCTGTAACACCGTTAACGACATCAGTGACAAGGTGGTCGGTTATGACGTGCGTTACAACCTGGACGGCAAGGAAGGTACCGTGCGTATGGAGCGCGACCCTGGCAGCCAGATCCCGGTGGATAAGGAAGGTCGTCTGATCCTAGGTCAGAACCAGCAGTAATCCCAAGCCTTGCAAGGTTCAAGTGTGGGAGCTGGCTTGCCTGCGATGGCGGTGGGTCAGTAACCCGTGAGTTGGCTGGCAGGCTGTTATCGCAGGCAAGCCAGCTCCCACATTGGCTTGTATTGAGTCAGTTGGAATTGGTTTTTTGCTAAATCCCAGGCATAAAAAAAGCACCCCGAGGGGTGCTTTTTTTGTGCTCGCTCGCTCGCTTAGCGCTTCAGCGAAGCCGGCAGGTGCGGCTGGATCGCCGTCAGTACTGCCTTGAAGCATTTGGTGTTGCCAGCCACGACGTGGCCTTTCTCCAGGAAGTCATGACCACCGGTGAAGTCGCTCACCAGGCCGCCCGCTTCCTGAATCAGCAGGGCGCCTGCTGCCATGTCCCATTCGGACAGGCCCGACTCCCAGAACGCATCAAAGCGACCGGCGGCTACATACGCCAGGTCCAGGCTGGCTGCACCGGCGCGGCGGATGCCGGCGGTCTGGCCAACCAGGGCGCGGAACATACCCAGGTAGTTTTCCAGATTGTCCATCTGGTCGTCACGGAATGGGAAGCCGGTACCCAGCAGAGCGCCTTCCAGGCTGGTGCGGCCGCTGACACGCAGGCGACGACCGTTCAGTTGGGCGCCACGACCACGGCTGGCGGTGAATTCTTCCTGGCGAACCGGGTCCAGCACGACGGCGTGTTCCAGGCGGCCACGGTATTTGCAAGCGATGCTCACGGCAAAGTGCGGGATGCCGCGCAGGAAGTTGGTGGTGCCATCCAGTGGGTCGATGATCCACAGGTAGTCTTCGCCTTCACCGCTGCCTTTGTGCAGGCCGGTTTCTTCACCGAGGATACCGTGGGTAGGGTAGGCCTTGCGCAGAGCGTCGATGATTTTCTGTTCGGCGGCGCGATCCACCTCGGATACATAATCCTTGGCGTCTTTTTCGTCGACCTTGATGGTATCCAGGCGCTCGATGGAGCGGAAGATCAATTCACTGGCGCTGCGGGCGGCGCGCAGCGCGATATTCAGCATGGGCTGCATGGATAGGTCACCTAAGGTTGTTAAAGAAAGCCGAGCATTCTAGCAGAAACTTTCCTCAGGTGAAGGACGACGTTCGCTTTCATGGCATAACCTTAGGCGGTTCTGTAAGATTTGCTCCCCTTTCCTGTGTCCGCGAGCGCCTCCCTTGCTGCAAAACATTCGTGTCGTCTTGGTCAATACCAGTCATCCCGGCAACATCGGCGGGGTGGCGCGAGCCATGAAAAACATGGGGCTGACGCGCCTGGTGCTGGTCGAACCGCGGGTATTCCCGCACCACGAGGCGGATGCCCGTGCGTCCGGCGCCAATGACTTGCTTGAAAATGCCCAGGTGGTCGCCACCTTGGAGGACGCCTTGGTCGGCTGCAATCTGGTGCTCGGCACCAGCGCCCGTGACCGTCGTATCCCTTGGCCGCTGCTGGATCCGCGCGAATGCGGCACTAAAGTGGTGGAGGAGGCTGCTGGCGGTGCTGAAATCGCCTTGGTATTCGGCCGTGAGGACTCCGGCCTGACCAACGAAGAGCTGCAGCGATGTCATTACCACGTGCATATCCCATCAGACCCTGAGTTCAGCTCGCTGAACCTCGGGGCTGCGGTGCAGGTGCTGACTTACGAAGTGCGCATGGCCTGGCTGGCCGCTGCCGGCCAGCCGAGCAAGGTGGAAAAGGAAGAGGTTGCATCGACCAAAAGTGGCGAGTTGGCCACCATGGACGAGCTGGAACGGTTCTATGAGCACCTGGAGCAAACCCTGGTCGCCATCGAATTCCTCGACCCTGAAAAGCCACGGCACTTGATGGCGCGCCTGCGTCGTTTGTACGGCCGCAGCTCGGTGAGCCGGGCTGAAATGAACATATTGCGTGGCATCCTCACGGAAACCCAGAAAGCGGCCCGTGGTGAGCTTCTTAAGCGGAAGGATTAAAAATGTTCGAGCGTTTGCGAGAAGATATCCAGAGTGTTTTCCACCGTGACCCGGCGGCGCGCAATGCCTTTGAAGTGCTGACCTGCTACCCGGGCATGCACGCGATCTGGATCCACCGCCTGTCCGGCGCCCTGTGGGGCATGGGCTGGAAATGGCTGGCGCGGCTGGTATCGAACTTCGGGCGCTGGTTGACCGGTATCGAGATCCACCCGGGTGCCAAGGTGGGCCGTCGGTTCTTTATCGATCACGGCATGGGCATCGTGATTGGCGAGACAGCCGAGATCGGCGATGACGTCACCCTCTATCAAGGCGTGACCCTGGGCGGCACCACCTGGAATAAGGGTAAGCGCCACCCAACGCTGGGCGATGGGGTGGTAGTAGGGGCGGGCGCCAAGGTGCTCGGGCCGTTTACCGTGGGTGCGGGCGCGAAGGTTGGCTCCAACGCGGTAGTGACCAAGGCTGTGCCGCCGGGTGCCACGGTTGTGGGTATTCCAGGCCGCATCATCGTCAAGCCGCAAGACGGTGATGAGCAAGAGGCCAAGCGCAAGGCGATGGCCGAAAAGATTGGTTTCGATGCCTATGGCGTTAGTGAAGACATGCCCGATCCAGTGGCTCGTGCTATTGGTCAATTGCTTGATCATCTGCAGGCGGTGGATGGCAAGCTGGAGGGCATGTGCGGGGCGCTGAAGGAGCTGGGCAGCCCGTACTGCGCCAAAGACCTGCCTGAACTGCGTGAAGAGGATTTTGCTGAGATCAAGGACGAGGCCGCTACCACCAAGGCGGGCTGAATGCGGACTCTTGTGGGAGCTGGCTTGCCTGCGATAGCTGTCTATCAGCTTGCTTATAGGTTGCTGGCCCACCGCAATCGCAGGCAAGCCAGCTCCCACATTTGATCTCCATTGGCTCGGTGGTCTTGCAGCAGGCCTGGTTGCGCTGTTCGATCCCACCCCATCCTGCTATGATTCGCGCGCCCTTTTTACGGGTATTCCTGACTAAAGTACTAGGTCTTATAGTTGACTTAAATACTCGGGAATCGCATACTTGCTCCCATTCTGAAACACCTTGGTACTTGTCCATGAGACTGACTACAAAAGGCCGATACGCGGTGACCGCCATGCTCGACTTGGCCTTGCACGCGCAAACTGGGCCGGTGTCCCTGGCCGATATCTCCGAGCGCCAAGGCATTTCCCTGTCCTATCTCGAGCAGTTGTTCGCCAAATTGCGCCGTAGCAATCTGGTTTCCAGCGTTCGCGGTCCGGGTGGTGGCTATCAGTTGTCCCGCGACATGCAGGGCATTCAGGTGGCCCAGGTGATCGACGCGGTCAACGAATCCGTCGATGCCACCAAATGCCAGGGTTTGGGTGACTGCCATGCCGGTGACACCTGCCTGACGCACCACTTGTGGTGTGACTTGAGCCTGCAGATCCATGAGTTTTTGAGTGGTATCAGCTTGGCTGATCTTGTGACTCGCCGTGAGGTGCAAGAAGTAGCCCAGCGTCAGGACCAGCGCCGTTGCAACACCAAGGCGCCGCGTCTGGACAAGATTGAAGCGTCCGCCGTCGAGTGACAGCCGAAGAGCTAACGGCACGCCAGCCAGCCTGATTTAGGAGAAAGTCCATGAAATTGCCGATTTACCTTGATTACTCAGCGACCACCCCGGTTGATCCGCGTGTCGCGCAAAAAATGAGCGAATGCCTGCTGGTCGACGGAAACTTCGGCAACCCGGCCTCCCGTTCCCACGTATTCGGCTGGAAAGCCGAGGAAGCGGTCGAGAACGCTCGTCGCCAAGTCGCTGACCTGGTCAATGCCGACCCGCGCGAAATCGTCTGGACCTCTGGTGCCACCGAGTCCGACAACCTGGCTATCAAGGGCGCGGCGCATTTCTACGCGACCAAAGGCAAGCACCTGATCACCACCAAGATTGAGCACAAGGCTGTCCTGGACACCATGCGCCAACTGGAGCGTGAAGGTTTCGAGGTTACCTACCTTGAGCCAACCACCGACGGTATCGTCACCCCGGCCATGATCGAAGCCGCGATGCGTGAAGACACCATCCTGGTTTCGGTGATCCACGTGAACAACGAAATCGGCACTATCAACGACATCGCCGCCATCGGCGAGCTGACTCGCTCCAAGGGCGTGTTGCTCCACGTCGACGCTGCTCAGTCCACTGGCAAGGTCGATATCGACCTGTCCAAGCTGAAAGTCGACCTGATGTCGTTCTCGGCCCACAAGACTTACGGCCCTAAAGGCATCGGTGCTCTCTACGTAAGCCGCAAGCCGCGCGTACGTATCGAGGCCACCATGCATGGCGGCGGTCACGAGCGCGGCATGCGTTCGGGCACCCTGGCGACCCACCAGATCGTCGGCATGGGCGAAGCTTTCCGTGTGGCCAAGGAAGACATGGCTGCCGAAAACGTGCGCATCAAGGCCCTGAGCGATCGCTTCTACAAGCAGGTCGAAAACCTTGAAGAGCTGTACATCAACGGCAGCATGACCGCTCGTGTACCGCACAACCTGAATTTGAGCTTCAACTACGTCGAAGGCGAGTCGCTGATCATGGCGCTCAAGGACCTGGCGGTATCGTCCGGTTCGGCCTGCACCTCGGCGTCCCTTGAGCCTTCGTACGTACTGCGCGCCCTGGGCCGCAACGACGAACTGGCCCACAGCTCTATCCGCTTTACGTTCGGCCGCTTCACCACCGAAGAGCAAGTCGACTACGCCGCGCAGAAGGTCTGCGAAGCCGTCAACAAGCTGCGCGTTCTGTCGCCACTGTGGGACATGTACAAAGACGGTGTCGATATTTCCAAGATCGAGTGGGCGGCACACTAACTATAGAAGCCGCCACCCAAGCTCTGTAGGAACGTGGCGGAAAACGCAGGCGTTTCTACAGGGTTCCAGAGCGGCCCTGATGAGTGAGGATTCAGTACCATGGCTTACAGCGAAAAGGTCATCGACCACTACGAAAACCCGCGCAACGTCGGCAAGATGAACGCGGAAGATCCAGATGTCGGCACCGGCATGGTCGGCGCCCCGGCGTGCGGCGATGTAATGCGCCTGCAGATCAAGGTCAATGATGCCGGTGTTATCGAAGACGCCAAATTCAAGACTTACGGCTGCGGTTCGGCCATCGCCTCCAGCTCCCTGGCGACCGAATGGATGAAAGGCAAGACCCTGGATGAGGCTGTCACCATCAGCAACACCCAGCTGGCCGAAGAACTGGCGTTGCCGCCAGTGAAAATCCACTGCTCCGTACTCGCTGAAGATGCCATCAAGGCAGCTGTTCGCGACTACAAGCAGAAGAAAGGCTTGATCTAAGCATTTGGCGACGAGTAAGGAGTCAACGATGGCTATCAGCATGACAGAAGCGGCTGCGCAGCACATTCGCCGCTCCCTGAATGGGCGCGGTAAAGGTGAGGGGATTCGTCTGGGTGTACGCACCACGGGCTGTTCCGGCCTTGCCTACGTGCTGGAGTTTGTCGACGAGGTGGTTGAAGAGGATCAAGTGTTCGAAAGTCACGGCGAGAAAGTGATCATCGACCCCAAGAGCCTGACCTACCTGGACGGCACCGAACTCGATTTCGTCAAGGAAGGGTTGAACGAAGGTTTCAAGTTCAACAACCCTAACGTGCGCGGTGAATGTGGCTGCGGCGAAAGCTTCAACATCTGAGGCTACTCGTGGGTACTCCTTGTCATTTCGCTTTATTCGAGCTGCAGCCGAGCTTTCGGCTGGACCTTGAGCAGCTCGCCACGCGCTACCGTGAATTGGCGCGTGGGGTGCATCCGGACCGCTTCGCTGACGCTTCCGAGCGTGAGCAGCGCTTGGCCCTTGAGCAATCGGCCAGCCTCAACGAAGCCTATCAGACGCTCAAAAGCCCCCCCAAACGCGCGCGCTATTTGCTGGCGATGAAGGGCGGTGAGTTGCCGATGGAAGTCACCGTGCATGATCCGGACTTCCTGATGCAGCAGATGCAATGGCGTGAAGAACTCGAAGAACTGCAGGACGAAGCCGATGTGGCGGGTGTCGCGGTCTTCAAGCGTCGTCTGAAAACCGCCCAGGATGAGCTCAACGAAAGCTTCGCAGCCTGTTGGGATGATGCGGCGCAACGCGAACAGGCCGAACGCCTGATGCGGCGCATGCAGTTTCTCGACAAGCTCACCTACGAAGTGCGCCAGCTAGAAGAGCGCCTCGACGATTAACCCAGTGCTGCCCGTGATGCACGCCTGATAGACAGATAAGACCTGATTACCATGGCTCTACTGCAAATCGCCGAACCCGGCCAAAGCCCTCAACCGCACCAGCGTCGCCTGGCGGTCGGGATTGACCTGGGCACCACCAATTCCCTGGTTGCTGCCTTGCGCAGCGGCCTGTCCGAGCCACTGCCTGACGCCGATGGGCAGGTGATCCTGCCGTCCGCTGTGCGTTATCACGCAGATCGCACTGAAGTGGGCGAGTCGGCCAAGCTCGCCGCGTCCGCAGACCCCTTGAACACGGTGTTGTCGGTCAAGCGCTTGATGGGTCGTGGGTTGTCCGACGTCAAGCAATTGGGTGACCAACTGCCGTACCGCTTTGTCGGCGGCGAGTCCCATATGCCGTTCATCGACACCGTCCAGGGGCCCAAGAGCCCGGTCGAAGTGTCGGCCGATATCCTCAAGGTGCTGCGCCAGCGTGCGGAAAATACCTTGGGTGGTGAGCTGGTAGGGGCGGTTATCACCGTTCCGGCGTATTTCGATGACGCCCAGCGTCAAGCCACCAAGGACGCGGCGAAACTTGCCGGCCTGAACGTGCTGCGCTTGCTCAACGAGCCGACTGCGGCAGCTGTGGCCTACGGCCTCGATCAGCACGCTGAAGGCCTGGTCGCTATTTATGACCTGGGCGGCGGTACCTTCGATATTTCGATCCTGCGCCTGACCGGCGGTGTGTTCGAAGTGCTCGCGACCGGCGGCGACAGCGCCCTGGGTGGCGATGATTTTGATCACGCCATTGCTGGCTGGATCATCAGCAGTGCCGGCTTGTCGGCTGATCTGGACCCAGGCGCGCAGCGCAACCTGCTGCAAACTGCCTGCGCGGCCAAAGAGGCGCTGACTGACGCTGCTTCTGTTGACGTTTGCTACGGTAATTGGTCGGCCCCACTGACTCGCGAAGCCTTTGATGCGCTGATCGAGCCGATGGTCGCCCGCAGCCTCAAGGCCTGCCGTCGTGCTGTGCGTGATTCCGGTATCGAGTTGGAGGACGTTGGCGCAGTGGTCATGGTGGGCGGTTCCACCCGCGTTCCGCGCGTGCGTGAAGCGGTAGCCGAAGCCTTTGGGCGCCAACCACTGACCGAAATCGACCCGGATCAAGTCGTCGCCATCGGCGCTGCCATCCAGGCCGATACCCTGGCTGGTAACAAGCGTGATGGCGGCGAATTGCTGTTGCTCGACGTGATTCCGCTGTCGCTAGGCCTGGAAACCATGGGCGGCCTGATGGAGAAGGTGATTCCGCGTAACACCACCATCCCCGTCGCGCGCGCCCAGGACTTCACCACCTACAAAGACGGTCAGACAGCCATGATGATTCATGTGCTGCAAGGTGAGCGCGAGCTGATCAGCGACTGCCGTTCCCTGGCGCGCTTTGAATTGCGTGGCATTCCGGCGATGGTCGCGGGCGCGGCGAAAATTCGCGTGACCTTCCAGGTCGATGCCGATGGCCTGCTCAGTGTCGCTGCGCGCGAACTGGCGTCTGGCGTTGAAGCCAGCATCCAGGTCAAGCCGTCCTACGGCCTCACCGATGGCGAAATCGCCAAGATGCTCAAGGATTCATTCCAGTATGCCGGTGACGACAAGGTCGCCCGCGTATTGCGCGAGCAACAAGTGGATGCCCAGCGCCTGCTCGAAGCGGTGCAGGGCGCCCTTGAAGCCGACGGCGAGCGCTTGCTGGATGCCGAAGAGCGCATGGTCATTGACCTGCAGATGCAGGAACTGGCCGAACTGATGAAAGGCAACGATGGTTACGCCATCGAGCAACAGACCAAGCGCCTGTCGCAAGTCACTGATGCCTTTGCTGCCCGCCGTATGGATCAGACGGTTAAAGCCGCGCTGGCGGGCCGCAACCTGAATGAAATTGAGGAATAACTGATGCCGCAGGTCACTTTTCTACCGCACGCCGAACATTGCCCTGACGGCATGGTCGTGGAGGCTGAGACCGGCAAGTCCCTGCTTGACGTCGCCCATGACAACCACATCGAGATCGAAAGTGCTTGTGGCGGCGTGAATGCCTGCACCACGTGTCACTGCGTCATTCGTAAAGGTTTCGACAGCCTCAATGAGGCTGACGACCTGGAAGAAGACTATCTTGATCGGGCGTGGGGCCTGGAGCCGACGTCGCGCCTGAGTTGTCAGGCGAAAGTGGGGACTGAAGACCTCACCGTCGAAATCCCGAAATATTCGCTCAACCATGCAGCCGAAGCGCCGCATTGATTCAAGGAAATGTCATGAGCCTGAAATGGGTTGATGTACAAGAAATCGCTATACAACTTGCGCAAGCTCATCCTGAGGTCAATCCTCTTACCGTGAACTTCGTCAAGCTGCGCGACCTCGTAATGGCACTGCCGGATTTTGACGACATCCCTGACCGGGGTGGCGAAAAGGTCCTTGAGGCGATTCAAGGCCTGTGGATCGAAGAAGCAGACTGAGCCGCCTTTTTACGCAGTTAGGCAATACCCAATAACCCGCGTATAATTCGCGGGTTTAATTTTTCGTAAATTACCGTTTCTGGAGTTACACCATGGCTGTTCAACGTACTTTCTCCATCATCAAGCCTGACGCTGTTGCAAAAAACGTCATCGGCGAGATCACCACTCGTTTCGAAAAAGCCGGCCTGAAGGTTGTAGCTTCGAAACTCAAGCAACTGTCCAAGGCTGAAGCTGAAGGCTTCTACGCTGAGCACAGCGCTCGTGGCTTCTTCGGCGACCTGGTTGCCTTCATGATCTCCGGTCCTGTTGTTGTTCAGGTTCTGGAAGGCGAAAACGCTATCGCTCTGAACCGTGAGCTGATGGGCGCTACCAACCCTAAAGAAGCTGCTGCCGGCACCATCCGTGCTGACTTCGCTGAATCCATCGACGCCAACGCTGTTCACGGCTCGGACTCCGAAGCTGCCGCGGCTCGCGAAATCTCGTACTTTTTCGCTGCTACTGAAGTAACCGCTCGCTAAGCATCGGCTTAAAGAGTGAGGGTGAATCCATGACTACATCGACTGTTAAAACCAACCTGCTGGGTCTGACTCAGCCGGAAATGGAGAAATTCTTCGACTCAATCGGGGAGAAGCGTTTCCGTGCCGGTCAGGTAATGAAGTGGATTCACCACTTTGGCGTCGACGATTTCGACGCCATGACGAACGTCAGCAAGGCCCTGCGCGACAAGCTCAAGGCCATTGCCGAGGTGCGTGGTCCCGAAGTGGTCAGCGAGGACATTTCCAGCGACGGTACCCGTAAATGGGTGGTGCGCGTGGCGTCCGGTAGCTGTGTCGAGACCGTGTACATTCCCCAGGGCAAGCGCGGCACATTGTGCGTTTCGTCCCAGGCAGGCTGTGCCCTGGACTGCAGTTTCTGCTCCACCGGCAAGCAAGGCTTCAATAGCAACCTCACCGCCGCCGAAGTCATCGGCCAAGTGTGGATTGCCAACAAATCCTTTGGCAGCGTCCCGGCGACCGTCGACCGTGCCATCACCAACGTGGTGATGATGGGCATGGGTGAGCCGCTGCTGAATTTCGACAACGTGATTGCGGCCATGCATTTGATGATGGACGACCTGGGCTACGGCATCTCCAAGCGCCGTGTGACCCTGTCGACCTCCGGCGTGGTACCGATGATCGATGAGCTGGCCAAGCACATCGACGTCTCCCTCGCGTTGTCGCTGCACGCACCTAATGACGCATTGCGTAACCAATTGGTGCCGATCAACAAGAAGTATCCGCTTAAGATGCTGCTCGAATCGTGCCAGCGTTATATGGCGACCCTGGGTGAGAAGCGTGTGCTGACCATTGAGTACACCATGCTCAAGGACGTCAACGACAAGCTGGAGCACGCGGTCGAGATGATCGAATTGCTCAAGGACACCCCGTGCAAGATCAACTTGATCCCGTTCAACCCGTTTCCTCATTCTGGTTACGAGCGGCCGAGCAACAACGCCATCCGTCGTTTCCAGGATCAACTGCACCAGGCCGGCTATAACGTCACTGTGCGAACCACTCGTGGTGAAGACATCGATGCCGCCTGTGGCCAATTGGTAGGGCAGGTGATGGACCGCACCCGCCGCAGTGAACGTTATATCGCCGTGCGCGAACTTAACGCCGCTGAAGATTTGCCGCAAATCGCTGTGAATCGAATCTGAGAGGATCTCTATGCCCTTGCGCCTTGCGCTGCTTTTACTGTTTACCGGCCTCGTGGCCGGTTGCGTTTCATCGGGCCATGACAGCCCGTTGCGCACTGATAAAGGCCGTGATGAGGCGCGGGTTGCCTATGTGCAACTGGGTTTGGGGTACCTGCGCCAAGGCATGAGCGAGCAGGCCAAGGTGCCGTTGAAAAAGGCCCTTGAGCTGGACGCTGATGATGCCGATGCCAACGCCGCGCTGGCCCTGGTGTTTCAGGCTCAGGCTGAGCCCGAGCTGGCCGACCGCTATTTTCACAAGGCCCTGGCCTCCCGCCCTGCCGATCCGCGGCTGCTGAATAACTACGGCAGTTTCCTGTTCGAGCAGAAACGGTATGACCTGGCGTCACGTTATTTCCAGCAAGCCGCCACCGATACTCTCTACCCGCAGCGTTCGCGGGTGTTCGAGAACCTTGGTGTGACCTCGATGCGCCTCGGTCAGCGCGACAGCGCTCGCCAGCAGTTGGAAAAAGCCCTGCACCTGAACAGTCGCCAGCCACGGGCATTACTCGAAATGGCTGAGTTGTCTTACGAAGACAGGCATTATGTGCCGGCACGTGACTATTACGAGCGTTTTAGCCTGCTCAGCGGGCAAAATGCACGTAGTCTATTGCTCGGTGTGCGCCTGGCGACAGTTCATGAAGAACACGACACGGCCGCACGTTTTGGCCAGCAACTCGAACGACTCTATCCCGGTACGCCGGAATATCAGCAATACCTGTCGGAGCAATGATGAAAGCCGCGCACCCGGAAGATGTAGCAGCTAATCGCGTCAACCCAGGCGAAACCTTGCGCCAGGCCCGCGAAAGCAATGGTTGGTCGCTGGCGGAAGTGGCCCTCAAGCTCAATTTGACCAGCACCTCCCTGGCCAACCTGGAAGCCGGCGCGTTCGATAAGCTGCCTGGGCATACCTTTGCCCGCGGCTATATCCGCGCCTACGCCAAATTGTTGGGTATCGACCAGGCCGTACTGGTGCAGGAATTCGACCAGTTCACCGGTACCGATGCCCAGGGCAGTAATGTCCATGGCCTTGGGCGCATCGAAGAGCCAACGCGGGTTTCCCACACGATTTTGCGGATTGTCAGCCTGTTGTTGCTGGTTGCCGTGGTCGGCGGCGGTTTCGTCTGGTGGCAAGACCAAGCCTCCCTGCGCAGCAAAGACCTGACCAGCAACGCCATGGAGCACGTCGAAGTCGAAAGCGCCGATGGCACCACCCAGATTCATCCGCTGGACGAGCCGGAAGACCAGGCCGTGGTAGAAGGGCAAGCCGCGCCGCAAGCACCGGCCACTGCCGAACAGTCCACGCCAGATGCTGGCGTGGACCCTGCTGCGGTGCCGGCTCCGGCTGTTCCGACCACTCCCGCAGCACCCGTGGCACAGGCTCCGGCGGTTCCTGCACCTGCGACCCCTGCGCCAGCCGCACCCGCAGCGCCGGCGATATCGCCTCCCACCACTCCGGCGTTGATCGCCGGTGACGGGCGCGTACAAATTACCTTCATCGCTGACTGCTGGACGCAAGTTACCGATGGCAACGGCAAAGTGCTGTTCAGCGGTTTGAAGCGTAAGGGCGATACGCTTGACCAGGGCGGCAAGCCTCCTTTGACGCTGCGTCTGGGCTTCGCCCGTGGCGCGCAAGTGGCCTACAACGGCCAGCCTGTAGACGTGGCGCCGTTCACCAGTGGCGAGACCGCTCGCCTCAAGTTGGGACAATAGTCATGCACGGCGAATCTCCAATCAAACGTCGCGTATCTCGCAAGATATGGGTCGGCTCGGTGCCGGTGGGTGGCGATGCCCCTATCGCAGTGCAGAGCATGACCAACAGCGACACCAACGATGTAGCGGCCACCGTGGCCCAGATCAACCGTCTGGAAGCGGCCGGTGTGGACATCGTGCGAGTTTCCGTACCAGACATGGACGCAGCCGAGGCCTTTGGTCGTATCAAGCAGTTGGTCAAGGTACCGCTGGTTGCCGACATTCACTTCGACTACAAGATCGCGTTGCGCGTGGCCGAACTGGGTGTGGACTGTCTGCGTATCAACCCCGGCAACATCGGGCGTGAAGACCGCGTGCGTGCTGTGGTGGACGCTGCCCGTGATCGCGGTATTCCGATCCGCATCGGCGTCAACGCCGGCTCCCTGGAAAAAGACCTGCAAAAGAAATACGGCGAGCCCACTCCGGCGGCGCTGGTCGAGTCGGCCCTGCGCCACGTTGAACACCTTGAACGTCTGAATTTCCAGGACTTCAAGGTCAGCGTAAAAGCTTCCGACGTGTTTATGGCGGTAGAAGCCTATCGCCTGCTGGCCAAGGAAATCGTGCAGCCGCTGCACTTGGGTATCACCGAAGCTGGCGGTTTGCGCTCAGGCACAGTGAAATCTGCGGTGGGTCTCGGTATGCTGCTCGCCGAAGGGATTGGCGATACTATCCGCATCTCCCTGGCGGCAGACCCCGTTGAGGAAGTGAAGGTCGGTTACGACATTCTAAAATCCCTGCGTTTGCGTTCCCGTGGTATCAACTTCATTGCCTGCCCGAGCTGCTCGCGGCAGAACTTCGACGTGGTGAAAACCATGAACGACCTGGAGTTGCGCCTCGAAGACCTGCTGGTGCCGCTGGATGTCGCAGTGATTGGTTGTGTGGTCAATGGGCCGGGCGAGGCCAAAGAGGCTCATGTGGGCCTGACCGGTGGTACACCAAACCTGATTTACATCGACGGCAAGCCGTCGCAGAAGCTAACGAATGACAATCTGGTGGACGAGCTGGAAAAGCTGATCCGCGAGAAAGCGGCCGAGAAGGTCGCCGCTGACGCAGCGCTGATCGCTCGCGGCTGATTGAACGAATTTAAGGATCTGATGTGAGCAAGTCTCTGCAAGCCATTCGTGGCATGAACGACATCCTGCCGGAGCAGACGCCACTGTGGCGCTACTTCGAGAGCACTGTCGCGCGCCTGCTGGATAACTACGGTTACAAGCAGATCCGTATGCCGATCGTCGAGTTCACCGAGCTGTTCAAACGCTCCATCGGTGAAGTGACCGACATCGTCGAAAAAGAGATGTACACCTTCGAAGACCGCAACGGCGACTCCCTGACCCTGCGTCCGGAAGGCACGGCCGCGTGCGTGCGTGCCGTACTGGAACATGGCATCACCGGTGGTGGCCAGACCCAGAAGCTCTGGTACATCGGCCCGATGTTCCGCCACGAGCGCCCGCAGAAAGGCCGTTACCGCCAGTTCCACCAGATCGGTTGCGAAGTTTTCAACCTGGACGGCCCGGACATCGACGCCGAGCTGATCGTGCTGACCTGGCGCCTATGGGGCCAACTGGGCATCCGCGATGCGGTCAAGCTTGAACTCAACAGCCTGGGCACCAGCGAGTCCCGGGGTCGCTATCGCGAAGCCCTGGTCGAATACCTGTCGGCCCGCCTGGACAAGCTGGACGAAGACAGCCAACGCCGTCTGAAGACCAACCCGTTGCGCGTGCTGGATACCAAGAACGCCGACACCCAGGCCGTGCTGGTCGATGCGCCGAAAATGGCTGATTACCTGGACGACGAGTCCCGCGTGCATTTCGAGGGCCTCAAGGCTCGTCTGGATGCAGCCGGTATTCCCTACGTGATCAACCCCAAGCTGGTGCGTGGCCTCGACTACTACAGCAAGACCGTGTTCGAGTGGGTCACCGACAAGCTCGGCGCCCAGGGCACCGTGTGTGCCGGTGGTCGCTACGACGGCCTGGTCGAGCAAATGGGCGGCAAGCCGACCCCCGGCGTAGGCTTTGCCATGGGCATCGAGCGGCTGATCCTGCTGCTGGAAACCTTGGAGCAGGTTCCGGAAGAGATTTCCCGTCAGGTGGACGTGTACCTGTGCGCTTTCGGCGAGGCTGCCGAACTGGCGGCCCTGGCCTTGAGCGAAAAAGTACGTGACCAGTTGCCCAACCTGCGCCTGCAGATCAATGCCGGCGCTGGTAGCTTCAAGAGCCAGTTCAAGAAGGCCGACAAGAGCGGTGCGCTTTACGCACTGATCCTCGGCGATGACGAGCTGGCCCAGCAAGTGATAGGTTTCAAACCCCTGCGTGGCCAGGGTGAACAACAGAACATTGCCTTTGATGCGCTCGCTGCGCACTTGGCCACCTGCATCGTGCAGGGTTGAAGCTGTCGAACAGCCGAATTTAGCGATTAAGGAGTATTGGGGTGTCGAGTACTGATGATGAGCAACTGGCCGAGTTCAAGGACTGGTGGCAGCGTAACGGCAAGCCCCTGGTCACAGGCGGCCTGCTGGCGCTAGTGGTGGTGTTCGGCTGGCAAGCCTGGACCAAGTATCAGGCCAACCAGTCCCAAGGTGCCTCGATCGTTTATCAGCAACTGCTGGAAACTACCCTGACCCCGGACGGCAAGCCTGACCCTGCGCAGGTGGCGGATCTGGCCGGCAAGCTGAAGAACGAATTCGGCGGTAGCACCTACGCCCAGTACGGCAGCCTGTTCGTCGCGAAAGTCGCGGTCGATACCGGCAAGCTGGATGACGCCGTCACCGAGCTGAAGGCCATTGCCGACAAGCCGACCAACCCGACCCTGGGTGAAATCGCACGTCAGCGCCTGGCACAGGTATTGGCGGCACAGAACAAGGCTGACGAAGCACTCAAACTGCTCGACGGCGATGCTGACAAGGCATTCGTGGCCACTCGCGAAGAGCTCAAGGGCGACCTGTTGGTCCAATTGGGTCGTACCGACGAAGCCCATGCTGCGTACCAAAAAGCCAAGGCGGCGCTGTCTGATGAAGCGGCGGTCGGTGGCTTACAAATCAAGCTCGACGACTTGGCCAAAGGGGATGCGTGACGTGATCCGTTGGAAACATGCAGCATTGCTGGCTCTGGCCGTTTTGGCCGCGGGTTGCAGCAGCAACAGCAAAAAAGAACTGCCTCCTGCCGAGCTGACCAGCTTCAAGGAAGAAGTGGTCCTGCAAAAACAATGGAGCCAATCCATTGGTGATGGGCAGGGCGACCTCTACAACCTGTTGCAGCCGGCGATTGACGGCGACAACATCGTGGCTACTGATTCCACTGGTGTCGTGGTTGCCATGGATCGCATGAGCGGCGACGTCAAGTGGAAGAAAGACCTCGAACTGCCGGTTTCCGGCGGTGTGGGCGTCGGCTACGGCATGGTGCTGATCGGTACCCTCAAGGGTGACGTGGTCGCGCTGGACTCCAGCACCGGTGAAGAGAAATGGCGCGCTCGCGTGACCAGTGAAGTGCTCTCGGCACCGGCGACCAACGGCGATATCGTCGTGGTGCAAACCCAGGATGACCGCGTGATCGGCCTGGATGCCTCCACCGGCGACCAACGCTGGTTGTACGACAGCACCCCAGCGGTGTTGACCCTGCGCGGTACCAGTGGTCCGATTGTGACCAACAACCTGGCCGTTGCTGGCCTGTCGACCGGTAAAGTGGTTGCCCTGAATACCCAGAACGGCGTGCCGGCCTGGGAAACCCGTGTGGCCATCCCGCAAGGTCGTTCCGAACTGGATCGCGTTGTAGACATCGACGGCGGCTTGCTGCTGTCGGGTGAGACCCTCTACGTCGCCACCTACCAGGGTCGTGTTGCCGCGCTGGACCTGCAAAGCGGTCGCATCAACTGGCAGCGTGATGCCTCCAGCTATGCGGGTGTCGCCCAAGGGTTTGGCAGCGTCTATGTGAGCCTGGCATCCGGCACCGTTGAAAGTGTGGATGAGCGTTCCACCACTGCACTGTGGAGCAATGACTCCCTGGCTCGCCGTCAATTGTCGGCACCGGAAGTCTTTTCCAGCTACGTCGCGGTGGGTGACTTCGAAGGCTACCTGCACCTGCTGAGCCAGGTGGACGGTCGTTTTGTCGGTCGCCAGCGTATCGACAGCGACGGCCTGCGTGCGCGTCCGCTGGTGGTGGGTAACATGCTTTATGTGTATGGCAACGGCGGCAAGCTGGAAGCCCTGACCATCAAGTAAAGGTTTGACTATGCTTGGGGTAACCCCCAGGCGGCCCTGCTTCGGCGGGGCATGCGGCATCTGACGATGCTGCCCCGAGCACCAGCCGCTGCCCTGCAGCGGCTTTTGTATTTTCTGAAATAACGAAGTGGAGAGCCGCATGGTTCCCGTAATCGCCCTGGTGGGCCGACCTAACGTCGGCAAGTCCACCCTGTTCAACCGCCTGACCAGGACTCGCGACGCCATTGTCGGCGACTTGTCCGGTCTGACCCGTGATCGCCAATACGGTGAGGCAAAGTGGCAAGGGCGCTCCTACATTATTGTCGACACCGGTGGTATCTCCGGTGACGAGCATGGCATGGACGAAAAAATGGCCGAGCAGTCACTGCTGGCCATTGAAGAAGCCGATGTCGTGTTGTTCCTGGTGGACGCCCGCGCGGGCTATACCGCTGCCGACCAGATGATTGGCGAGCACCTGCGCAAGCGCAACAAGCGCTCCTATCTGGTCGCCAACAAGATCGACAACATCGATCCTGAGGCAGCCCGTGCCGAATTCAGCCCGATGGGCCTGGGCGATGCGATCCCGGTCGCCGGTGCCCACGGTCGCGGCATCACCCAGATGCTGGAAATCGCCCTGCGCGACTTCCCCAAGGATGACGTCGAGGAAGAAGAGGGCGAGGAAGAGATCGTCGCTGAAGGTGAGGAAGCCAAGCGCATTCCTGGCCCGAGCGAAAAAGACGGTATCAAGATCGCTATCATCGGCCGCCCGAACGTCGGCAAGTCGACCCTGGTCAACCGTATGCTCGGTGAAGACCGCGTTATCGTCTATGACCAACCCGGCACCACGCGCGACAGTATTTACATCCCGTTTGAGCGTAACGACGAGAAGTACACGCTGATCGACACCGCCGGTGTGCGCAAGCGCGGCAAGATCCACGAAGAAGTTGAAAAGTTCTCCGTGGTCAAAACCCTGCAAGCGATCAAAGACGCCAACGTGGTGATCTTCGTAATGGACGCCCGCGAAGGCGTGGTGGACCACGACCTCAACTTGCTGGGCTTTGCCCTGGAAGCCGGTCGGGCCCTTGTGATCGCGATCAACAAGTGGGACGGCATGACGCCGAGCGAGCGCGATTTCGTCAAAATCGAGCTGCAGCGCCGGTTGTTCTTCGTCGAGTTCGCCGATATCCACTTTATCTCGGCACTGCACGGCACCGGCGTGGGCAACCTCTACGCGTCCGTACAGAACTCGTTCAAGTCCGCGGTTACCCGCTGGCCGACCAACCGCCTGACCCAGATCCTGGAAGACGCGGTGGGCGAGCACGCGCCGCCGATGGTCAACAACCGCCGGATCAAACTGCGTTACGCCCACTTGGGTGGTGCCAACCCGCCGATTATCGTGATCCACGGTAACCAGATCGAGAAGGTGCCCAAGTCCTACGTGCGTTACCTGGAAAACACTTACCGCCGTGTCTTGAAACTGGTCGGTACGCCGATCCGTATCGAGTTCAAGGGTGGCGAGAACCCATACGAAGGCAACAAGAACACACTGACCGACCGTCAGGTGAACAAGAAGCGTCGTTTGATGACTCACCACAAGAAAGCCGACAAGAAGCGCCGTGACAAGAAATAACGGCAGCTTTGCGTTGTAAGCGACACGCTGCAAGAGAGGGCTCCTTTGGAGCCCTTTTTTATGCGCGACCGTTTGTGTCTTGACCCGATGCAGTGGGCAGCTTAAAACTTGGGGTTCACCTGCAGGGGCTTCCGATGATCACCAGCAAGCTGCCGAATGTCGGCACGACCATTTTCACCACCATGTCGCAACTCGCCGCTGAAACCGGCGCGCTCAACCTGTCCCAGGGCTTCCCCGATTTCAATGGCCCGCAAGGTTTACTCGATGCCGTGGGCAAGCATATCGCCCTCGGCCATAACCAATATGCACCGATGACCGGCCTGCCCGTGTTGCGTCAGCAAGTGGCGGCCAAGATCGCCCGCAGTTATGGCGTCACAGTGGATGTCGACAGCGAAGTGACCATCACCCCAGGCGCCACCGAGGCGATCTTTTGCGCGATCCAGGCGGTCATCCGCAACGGCGATGAAGTCATCGTGTTCGACCCCAGCTACGACAGCTACGAGCCGTCGGTCGAGCTGGCCGGTGGTCGCTGCGTGCATGTGCAATTGAGCCTGCAAGGCTTCGCCCTCGACTTTGACAAGATCAAGGCCGCGCTCTCACCGCGCACGCGCATGATCATCATCAACTCGCCACATAACCCCACCGGCGCGCTGATCAGCCGCGCCGAGCTGGACCAGTTGGCCGAACTGATCCGCGACCGTGATATTTATCTGGTCAGCGATGAGGTCTACGAACACCTGGTATTCGACGGTGTGCCCCACGTCAGCATATTGGCCCATCAGGAACTGTATCAGCGCGCCTTTGTGGTCAGCTCCTTCGGCAAGACCTATCACGTGACCGGCTGGAAAACCGGTTACGTGGTCGCGCCGCCGGCCCTGACAGCTGAACTGCGCAAGGTGCATCAATATGTCAACTTTTGCGGCGTCACCCCTTTGCAGTACGCTTTGGCAGACTTCATGGCCGAACATCCGGAGCATGTCGACGAACTGCCGGCTTTTTACCAGGCCAAACGTGACCTGTTCTGCGACCTGCTGGCGCCATCGCGCTTGAGCTTTACCCGGGTGACCGGCACTTACTTCCAACTGGTGGATTACTCGCAGATTCGCCCAGACCTGGATGACGTCGCCATGTCCCTGTGGATGACCCGCGAACATGGCGTGGCGACCATTCCGGTTTCGGTGTTCTACCAGCACCCACCCCAAGGCCAGCGCCTGGTGCGCCTGTGCTTTGCCAAACGCGAGGAGACGTTGCGACAAGCGGCGGAAAAACTATGCGCGATCTGAGTGCACTGCCCAATCTGAACATTGCCCTGGTGCAGACGAGCCTGGCCTGGCATGACCGCCAGGCCAACTTCGAACACTTCGAGTTGCTGCTGGAGCAGGCCAAAGGCGCCGACTTGATTGTGCTGCCAGAGATGTTCACCACCGGTTTTTCCATGGAATCAGAAGCCCTCGCCGAGCCGGAAAGCGGCCCCACCCATCATTGGCTTCAAGCCCAAGCGGCAAAGTATCAGGCCGTGATTACCGGCAGTGTGATCATCCAGGCCGCCGATGGCAGCCACCGCAACCGTCTGCTGTGGGCGCGGCCGGATGGTGAGGTCTTGCATTACGACAAGCGCCACCTGTTCCGCATGGCCGGTGAACATGACCATTACACCCCCGGCGAGCGCCAGGTGCAGTTCGAGTTGAAGGGTTGGCGCATTCGCCCGCTGATCTGCTATGACCTGCGCTTCCCGGTGTGGAGCCGCGACGCCCAGGATACGGACCTGCTGCTGTACACCGCCAACTGGCCGGGCGCTCGGCGTCAGCATTGGAATCGGCTGTTGCCGGCACGGGCCATTGAGAACCTGTGTTACGTGGCGGCGGTGAACCGGGTGGGCACCGACGGCAAGGGGTTTGCCTACACCGGCGATAGCCAGGTGTTGGATTTCCAGGGTGAGACTTTGCTGAGTGCAGGGGAGGCGGATGGGGTGTTCCAGGTGATCCTGGATGCGGCGGAGCTGGCGGCTTACCGTACACGATTCCCGGCGAATCTAGATGCCGATAGCTTTCAGTTTGTCTGAGGCTCTGAGATTGCTCCCACGCTCTGCGTGGGAACGCCTCTTGGGACGCTCTGCGTACTGCTTCTAAGGGCGGACGCAGAGCGTCCAGGGCTGCATTCCCACGCAGAGCGTGGGAACGATCAGGCCCCTGGATTCTCACCCAGGGGCCTTTTGCATTACGGCAATGCTTACGCCGCTTTGGCTTCCAACTGGCTCAACGAGCGGTTCAGCGCACTGAACAGCGCCTTGAAGCTGGCGGTAGTGATGTTTTCATCGATCCCCACCCCATGCACCGGGCGTTCGCCGTTCACGCGCAGTTCAATGTAAGCCGCCGCCTTGGCATTGGTACCCGCACCAATCGCATGCTCGTTGTAGTCCATGATTTCAACGCCAATCGGCAAGCCGGCCACCAAGGCTTCCAGCGCGCCGTTGCCTTTGCCTTTCCAGTGCAAGTTGGTTTCGCCCTGGCCTTTGCCGGAGACTTCCACCTCGACAAAGCTGTTGCCGTTCTCTTCCTGCAGGCGGTGGCTGACCAGCGCGTACGGCGTGTTGGCTTGCAAGTACTCACGCTGCAGCAAGGCGTAGATCTGTGGCGCGGTCATCTCCAGGCCCACGCGATCGGTTTCGGCCTGTACCACCTGGCTGAACTCGATCTGCATGCGACGGGGCAAACTGATGTCGTATTCCTGCTCCAGCAAGTAGGCGATGCCGCCCTTGCCTGACTGGCTGTTCACACGGATCACGGCCTCGTAGCTGCGGCCAATGTCCGCAGGGTCGATTGGCAAGTACGGCACTTCCCACAGCGCATCGTCTTTCTGCTGGGAGAAGCCTTTGCGGATCGCGTCCTGGTGCGAGCCGGAGAACGCGGTATGTACCAGGTCGCCGACATACGGGTGACGTGGGTGCACCTGGATCTGGTTGCATTCCTCGACCACTTTACGTACGCCGTCAATGTCAGAAAAGTCCAACTGCGGGTCCAGGCCCTGGGTGTACATGTTCAGCGCCACGGTGACCAAATCGACGTTACCAGTACGCTCGCCGTTGCCAAACAGGCAGCCTTCCACACGATCAGCGCCGGCCATCAGGCCCAACTCGGTGGCCGCCACGCCAGTGCCACGGTCGTTGTGGGTGTGCAGGCTGATGATCACGCTGTCACGACGGTTGATATGGCGACCGAACCACTCGATCTGGTCGGCATAGATGTTAGGGGTGGCGCATTCAACCGTGGCGGGCAGGTTGAGGATCATCTTGTGCTCAGGCGTGGGGTTCCACACCTCGATCACCGCGTCGCAGACTTCCTTGGCGAACTCAAGCTCAGTGGCGCTGAAGGTCTCTGGGGAATATTCGAAGGTCCACTGGGTTTCCGGCTGCTGGGCGGCGTATTTGACGAACAGCTTGGCGGCGTTGACCGCGATGGCCTTGATGCCGTCCTTGTCCTGGTTGAACACGATGCGGCGGAACGACGGCGAGGTGGCATTGTACAAGTGCACAATGGCTTTCTTCGCGCCGCGCAGGGATTCGAAGGTGCGTGCGATCAAGTCTTCACGACCCTGGGTCAGCACTTGGATGGTGGTGTCCTCGGGGATGTGGTTGTCTTCGATCAGGGTGCGCACGAAGTCGAAGTCGGTTTGCGACGCGGCAGGGAACGAGGCTTCGATTTCCTTTACGCCAACGGCCACCAGGGTCTTCCAGAAGCGCAGCTTTTTCACCGCGTCCATCGGCTCGATCAGCGACTGGTTGCCATCACGCAGGTCGGAGCTGCACCAGATCGGCGCTTGGGTGATGGTCTTCGACGGCCAGGTACGGTCCGGGATGTCGATGGTCGGGAACGCGCGGTATTTCGAAGACGGGTCTTTGAGCATGCTCATCGGAAAATCCTTGGTTGTAGGGGCCGAAAAAAGGCGGCCTGCCGTAGAACTGTTATTGGGGATAAAACTTTAGGACGAGGCAGATCGATTCAGCCTGGCAGTCGTGCGCTGACAAGGCACAGGCTGCGGTGCTGGCGGAGCTGAATGAGGGTGTGAGAGGTTTTCATAAGCTCAACCCTAACCGCCGGGGTGAAAGATGGCAAGCAGTCGAGAAAAATTGAGATAAGTTCTTTTGCTGTCTCGAAAATCGAGATTTTATTGCCGTAATTTCGAGTAGTGTGTGTTTTTGTTGCTGTGGGTTTGTCAGGTGCGCAATTGAGGCGACGGCTTGCACCATCGCAGGAAAGCCAGCTCCCACACTGGGCAGCCTTCCAATGTAGGAGCCGGGCTTGCCCGCGATGAGGCCCGTAGTTTCACATTTGATATCAGGGTTGGAACGCGCCGATAAAGATCGCTGGATCTACACGTGCATCGTTCAGGCTGACGTTCCAGTGCATGTGCGGGCCAGTCGCCCGGCCAGTCGCACCCACCTTGCCCACCACCGCGCCGCGCACCAGTTGCTGGCCCACCTTCACGTCGATTTTGGACATATGGCAGAACATGCTGATAAAACCCTGGCCATGGTCGACGAACACCGTGTTGCCATTGAAGAAGTAATTGCCCACCAGAATGACCTTGCCGTTGGCGGGCGTCTTGATCGGCGTACCGGCCGGCACGGCGAAGTCCAGGCCCGAGTGCGGGTTGCGCTCTTCGCCGTTGAAGAAGCGTCGCACGCCGAACTTGCTCGACAACGGCCCGCTCACCGGTTTATCCAGCACCAGGTTGCTCGGCAGGTTCGGGCTGAAACTGCGGTAAGCCTTGAGCTGCACAGCCAGTTCGCCTTCGATGCGCTTGAGCTGGGCCGGGTCAGGGTTGACCTGGCTCTTGTTCTTCAAAGTGATGCGCTGTTCCGGATACTTCTTGTAGCCGACGATAAACGGCAGGTTGCGCCCACCGCTGCTGATGCGCTCGTTGCCGGGCTTGACCGTCAACGGGATGCCGACAATGGCCAGCCAGTTGTCCTGCTCCTTGACCACCAGCACCGGCTTGCCCTGGTAAGTGGCTTTCGGCGCCGTGGCCGAAGGGCCCAGCTCGACGACGGCCACGCCGCCAGGCACCGGTTTGTTCAGGGTTCGCGTGATGTAGCTGTCGGCGTGGGCATTAAACGTGAGGCACAACAGCATCAACAGGCTCAGTATGCGTGGCATCGATCAATCCAATAATGAAAGGGTGACGGGTGTCAGGTGGTTGTCTTCCACCCGCACTTGCAATTGGCCTTCACCCAGGCGCGCGGTGAGGCGCTGGCCGGTGTGGGTTTGCGCGGCATTGCGAATCGCCTGGCCGCGCTCGTCTAACAGGATGCTGTAGCCGCGGCCCAGGGTCGCCAGCGGGCTGACCACCTGCAATGTCTGCACTTGGCTCTGCAGTTGCAGACGCCGAGCCTTGAGACCTTCGCGCATGGCGCGGGGCAGGCGTTCGGCGAGGCTGTCCAGGCGCTGGCGCAAGAGTGCCAGTTGACGGCCCGGGTGCTGGCCGGCGAGGCGGGTCTCCAGGCGGATCAAGCGCTCGCGACGGGTATTGAGGCTGCGCTCAAAGGCACGGCGCAAGCGCATGTCCAGGTCATCCAGACGCTGGGCCTGCTGGCGCAAGCGCTCGCCCGGATGACGCAGGCGCCGGGCCATGCCTTCCAGGCGCAGGCGGCTGTGGCTCAGGCGGTTGCGCATCAGCATCACCAGGCGGCGCTGCAGGTTTTCTACCTGGCGCACCAGATGGCTGGCGTCGGGAGCCAACAACTCGGCGGCGGCGGAGGGAGTAGGGGCGCGGACGTCCGCCACGAAGTCGCTGATGGACACATCGGTTTCATGACCAACGGCGCTGACGATAGGGGTAACACAGGCATCAACTGCACGGGCCACCGCCTCTTCGTTGAAGCACCACAAGTCTTCAAGGGAGCCACCGCCACGGGCGAGGATCAGCGCGTCGAAACCACGAGCGTCGGCGAGTTTCAGCGCCCGCACGATCTGCGGGATTGCTTCGCGGCCTTGCACGGCGGTAGGGATCAGGGTCAGTTCAATGTTCGGCGCGCGGCGGCGGAACACGCTGATAATGTCGCGAATCACCGCGCCGGTGGGCGAGCTGATAATGCCGATGCGCCGAGGATGCACCGGCAGCGCCACCTTGCGTTCGGCACTGAACAGGCCTTCGGCGCTCAGCTTTTCCTTCAGTGCATCAAAGGCCAGGCGCAGCGCACCGTCACCGGCTGGCTCCACGGTATCGAGGATCAGTTGGTAATCACCACGGCCCTCGAACAACGAGACCTTGCCGCGCACCTTCACCGCCAGCCCGTCCCTCAACGCCTGGCGTACCCGTGCAGCGTTGTTGCGAAACAGCGCACAACGCACTTGGGCCCCGCTGTCCTTGAGCGTGAAATACACATGGCCGGAGGCTGGGCGAGCGAGGTTGGAGATCTCGCCTTCCACCCAGATATTGGTGAACACGTCTTCCAGCAACACCCGCGCACGGCCGTTGAGCTGGCTGACAGTCAGGACTTCGCGGTCCAGGCCCAAACGGGCAAAAGGATCTTTAATCATGGGCGGCAGTTTATAGGCATTCGTGCAGGGTTTGACAGAATTGCTCCACCAGCGGGCTCTGCACTTGCGCGCAGGCCAGGGCCACGGTGCTGTGGCAGTCCGGGTCGGCCAGGGGTAAAAAGTGCAGGTTGGCGGGGGCGATGTCCTGCATGGATTTTGGTAACAAGGCAATACCGAAACCGGCCTGGATCAATTGCAACTGCGTGGTCTTGCGCGACATCACCCGTGCGGCCTTGGGGAAAAAACCTGCACGCATGCACAATTCGGCCGACAGATAACTCAGCCCGCCGCGTTGGGGATGGGGGATCGAGATAAACGCTTGGTCCTTTAGCTGTGCCAACTCCACCGGCGCGTCGCTGCGTGCCAACGGATGATTCGGCGGCACCGCCAGCACCAACGGCTCCGTGTACAACGGCAGCACACGCACGCCGTCGCGCTGGCGCAATACGGGCAAGCGTAGCAGGCCGACGTCCAGGCGACCCTCGGCGATATCCTCCAACTGAGCTTCGGAGGAGAGCTTGGCAATATCCACCGACACGCCCGGACAGCGCTCTAGCCAGTTGCTGATGCCGTGCAATAACGCGCCGCTCATCGGCACGGTGCTCGAGTGACTCAGGCGCAGCGTGCCAAGCTGGCCATTGCCTACGAGGGTCGCCACTTCGCTGGCCTTGAGCAACTCACTCAACAAATTGCGCGCCCGTGGGTAGAACGCTTCACCGGCCGCTGTGAGCCGCGGTTGGCGTGCGGTGCGTTCGAACAATGGGGTTTGAAGTTGATTTTCCAGTTCCTTGATCTGCCGGCTCAAGGCCGACTGCGCCACAAACAGGCGTTCGGCCGCGGCACTGAAGCTGCCGCTCTCGGCGATTTCGACGAAGTAACGCAGTTGCCGCGTGGAGATCACGAGTCATGCCTTTTTGAGATGAGTGGCTGGCTTTGAAGATATTAGTCGCAACAGTAGACAATGGCTAAAGTGAAGGCCATGTCCAACAAGGAATAACCCATGAGCCTGGTTGAGTTGATGAGTCAGTGGTCGTTCGGGGCTGTGGATTGGCTGGTGATCGGCCTGGGTGTGGTGCTGGCCTATGTGGTGTTTGGCATTGCCGGGTTCGGGACGGCCTTGGTCGCCGGGCCAATCCTGATTCTATTCATGCCGCTGTCGAAGATCATCCCGTTGCTGGTGCTGCTGGATTTTGTCGCGGCGTTTGGCGGCCTGCTGCAAGCGCGGCACGATGTGAACAAGCCGGAACTGTTGCGGTTGCTGCCCTGCATGGCCATCGGCTGCAGCCTGGGCGTGGGTTTTTTGCTCAACTTGCATTCGGACTTGTTGCTGTTGTTGATGGGGCTGTTTATCAGTGCCTACGCGATTTACAGCCTGGCGGTGAAAGCACGGCCGACTCAATTGGCGGCGGGCTGGTCGATTCCCATGGGCACTGTGGGTGGCCTGTTTGGTGCGCTATTTGGCAGTGGCGGCTTTTTATATGCGATTTACCTTAACAGCCGTTTACCCAAAGACGCGGCGCGGGCCACGCAAAGCGCGCTGATCAGTTGCAGCACGGTCGTGCGTTTGAGTTTGTTCCTGATTGCCGGGGTGTATGCAGATTTGCCGTTATTGATGTTGGCGGTTTGTCTGTTGCCGGCGATGGCCCTGGGGCTGTGGTGTGGGCGCAGGCTGACGATGCGGCTGTCCCGGGAGGCGTTCGTGCGGTTGGTGACCTGGTTGGTATTGGCCAGTGGTATTGCGTTGATCGGGCGGTATGTGAGTACTTGACCTGATTTTTTCAGGGATTAAGCTGCCGTCCTCCCGGGCGTCATCGCGGGCAAGCCCGGCTCCCACATTGGAATGCGATCAACTGTGGGAGCCGGGCTTGCCCGCGATGGCGCCAATAGCCACACCGCAGGACTCCCATGAACTCCCAAAGCATCCTTGTCCCGAAAATCTCCACCTTGCCCGTCCACGAACCCCGCGCCCGGGCGATTGTGCGCTGGCTGGTGCGCAAGAACATCATCAAGGAAGAACTCACCACTTGCGGGCGTACCGGCAACCGCATGGGCTACGCCCTGGCCGATGGCGCCCGCGCCGTGGTGCTGCACCCCGAGGCGCTGCCGTTCAACGAGCCGGTCAATGGCCTGGAGATCATCTACAAGCGTTGCATCTATACCCCGGCCAAGGGGTTTCTTGAAGAAGCCGGTTGCCCGGAATGCCTGAAGGAAGTTGGTGAGGCGCTGTTCGAAAGCCTGGAAGACTGGATGCCTGGCCACACCGACAACTTCACCTGCCCGCTGTGTGGGCATGAAGATGACATCAACGGTTTTCTGTTCCTGCAGGAATGCGGGTTTTCCAACCTGGGGTTCATCTTCAACAACTGGGCGGAGGCGGGGTTCAAGCAGAGCTTTATCGACGAATTTGCCGATTGGTTGGACCAGAAAATGAGCTGGGTCAAAGTCGAGCTTTAATCCATCTATCAGTATTACCAAGTTTGTCAGAGTTTTACATTGAGCCGGGCAGGGTGCATGTATATAATGGCGCGCTTCCATTTTCCCGCTCGGGAGCCCCCGCGATGCTGCGTATCAGCCAAGAAGCTCTGACATTCGACGACATTCTCCTAGTGCCCGGTTATTCCGAGGTGCTTCCTAACGAAGTCAGTCTCAAGACCCGCCTAACCCGTGGCATCGAGCTGAATATTCCCCTGGTTTCCGCTGCCATGGACACCGTCACCGAAGCCCGTCTGGCCATTGCCATGGCTCAGGAAGGCGGCATCGGCATCATCCACAAGAACATGACCATCGAGCAGCAAGCTGCCGAAGTGCGCAAGGTCAAGCGTTACGAAGCCGGCGTGGTGAAAGATCCGATCACCATCGAAGCTGACGCCACCGTGCGTGACCTGTTCGAACTCACGCGTATGCACAACATCTCCGGCGTCCCGGTGCTGCACGATGGCGACCTGGTCGGCATCGTCACTTCCCGTGACGTGCGTTTCGAGAACCGCCTTGAAGTCACCGTCCGTGAAGTGATGACGCCTAAAGAGCGCCTCGTCACCGTCAAGGAAGGCGCCGACAAGAACGATGTGCGCGAACTGCTGCACAAGCACCGCATCGAGCGCGTGCTGATCGTCGACGACAAATTCGCCCTCAAAGGCATGATGACCGTCAACGACATCGAAAAAGCCAAGGCTTACCCGCTGGCCAGCAAGGATGACCAAGGTCGTCTGCGTGTTGGCGCTGCCGTCGGTACCGGTAAAGACACTGGTGATCGGGTCTCGGCCCTGGTCGCCGCCGGTGTTGACGTGGTAGTGGTCGACACCGCCCACGGCCACTCCAAAGGCGTGATTGACCGCGTGCGTTGGGTCAAGCAGAACTTCCCTGACGTGCAGGTGATCGGCGGCAACATCGCCACCGGCGCTGCCGCCAAGGCCCTGGCCGAAGCGGGCGCCGACGCAGTCAAGGTCGGTATCGGCCCAGGCTCCATCTGCACCACGCGTATCGTCGCCGGTGTGGGCGTGCCGCAGATCAGCGCCATCGCCAACGTCGCCGCCGCCCTTGAAGGCACGGGCGTACCGTTGATCGCCGACGGTGGCATCCGGTTCTCCGGTGACCTGTCCAAGGCCATCGTCGCCGGTGCCTCCTGCGTGATGATGGGCTCGATGTTCGCAGGTACCGAAGAAGCGCCGGGCGAGATCGAACTGTTCCAGGGTCGTTCGTACAAGGCTTACCGTGGCATGGGTTCGCTGGGCGCCATGTCCCAGGCGCAAGGCTCTTCCGACCGTTACTTCCAGGACTCCTCGGCAGGCGCCGAGAAGCTCGTACCGGAAGGCATCGAAGGCCGTGTGCCGTACAAAGGCACCCTGAGCGCGATCATCCATCAACTGATGGGCGGCCTGCGTTCCTCGATGGGCTACACCGGCAGTGCCGACATCGAAGAAATGCGCACCAAGCCAGAGTTCGTGCGGATCACCGGCGCCGGCATGGCTGAATCCCATGTCCACGACGTGCAGATCACCAAGGAAGCGCCAAACTACCGTGTAGGTTGAGCCTTCCAGCAAAATGTTAAGTAACCGGGGCTGTTCTTCAGCCCCGAGTTGTTTCTGATTCATTAGACGAGACTGACTTCATGGCCCTCGACATTCACGCCCACCGCATCCTGATCCTCGACTTCGGTTCCCAGTACACCCAACTGATCGCCCGCCGCGTGCGTGAAATCGGCGTGTACTGCGAACTGCACCCGTTCGACATGGACGATGAAGCGATCCGCGAATTCGCACCCAAAGGCGTCATTCTCGCCGGTGGCCCCGAGTCCGTTCACGAAGCCAACAGCCCGCGCTGCCCGCAGGCGGTATTCGACCTGGGTGTGCCGGTGTTCGGCATCTGCTACGGCATGCAGACCATGGCCGAGCAACTGGGCGGCAAGGTTGAAGGTTCCGAGTTGCGTGAATTCGGTTATGCCCGTGTAGACGTGGTCGGCAAGAGCCGCCTGCTGGACGGCATCGAAGACCACATCGACGCCGACGGCCTGTTCGGCCTCGACGTGTGGATGAGCCACGGTGACAAGGTCACCAAAATGCCGGAAGACTTCCACATCCTGGCAAGCACCCCGAGCTGCCCGATTGCCGGCATGTTCAGCGACGAGCGTCGCTACTACGGCGTGCAATTCCACCCGGAAGTGACCCACACCAAGCAAGGCGGGCGCATCCTGTCGCGTTTCATCCTCGACATCTGCGAGTGTGAAGCCCTGTGGACCCCGTCGAAAATTGCTGAAGATGCCATCGCCCAAGTGCGCGCCCAGGTCGGCACTGACAACGTATTGCTTGGCCTGTCCGGCGGCGTTGACTCCTCGGTTGTAGCGGCACTGCTGCACAAGGCCATCGGCGACCAACTGACCTGCGTGTTTGTCGACAACGGCCTGCTGCGCCTGCACGAAGGTGAGCAAGTGATGGCCATGTTCGCCGAGAACATGGGCGTCAAGGTGATCCGCGCCAACGCTGAGGACCAGTTCCTCAACAACCTGGCCGGCGAGTCCGACCCGGAGAAGAAGCGCAAGATCATCGGCCGCACCTTCATCGACGTGTTCGATGCCGAGTCCAACAAACTGGACAACATCAAGTACCTCGCCCAGGGCACCATCTACCCCGACGTGATCGAATCGGCCGGCGCCAAAAGCGGCAAGGCCCACGTGATCAAGTCCCACCACAACGTGGGTGGCCTGCCTGAGGAAATGAACCTCAAGCTGGTAGAACCGCTGCGCGAACTGTTCAAGGACGAAGTCCGCCGTCTGGGCCTGGAACTGGGCCTGCCGTACGACATGGTCTACCGCCACCCATTCCCAGGCCCGGGCCTGGGCGTGCGTATCCTCGGTGAAGTGAAAAAGGAATACGCCGACCTGCTGCGTCGTGCCGACCACATCTTCATCGAAGAACTGCGCAAGGCCGACTGGTACCACAAGGTCAGCCAGGCGTTCGTGGTGTTCCAGCCGGTGAAATCGGTGGGCGTTGTCGGCGATGGTCGTCGTTACGCATGGGTTGTTGCGCTGCGCGCCGTAGAGACCATCGACTTCATGACAGCGCGTTGGGCACACCTGCCTTACGAACTGCTGGAGACGGTCAGCGGCCGTATCATCAATGAGATCGAAGGCATTTCGCGCGTGACGTATGACGTGTCGAGCAAGCCGCCGGCGACGATTGAGTGGGAATGATCCTGCAATAGCAGGTGAGTGCTGAATGACAAAACCCCGGCCACGTGCCGGGGTTTTGCTTTCTGTGTCGCCCGTTGAGCCCGGTGCATGGGGAGCCGCTATTGAGGGGCGTGGGCGCTTTTCAAACCGTCAGACCCAAGCCCGCGCGTAGAATTCACCGCCGCGCAATATCCGAAAAGTAAAACTTATCCAGCGTATGCCGCGACTCGGTGTACTCGAACTGCCTCCCGTCCTGCAAAAACGTCTGGTTACTCACCACGATCACATGGCTTTGCCCATCAAGGTCCAGGTGCGCCTGGTCGTCTTTGCTGCGCGGCAGGGCTTCGATGGTGCGCTGTGCGTAGCTGATCTGCAGCTGCAACGTTTGCTCGATAAACGCGTAGATCGACTGCTCGGCAATCGAGTGGTCCAGGCCGGGGATCAGGTCGGCGACGAAGTGGTTGATGTCGAGAATCACGCGTTTGCCACCGATGCGCCGTACGCGTTTGACGCGAGTGATCAGCGTGCCGGGCTCGGCTTCGATGTGTTGCAGCAGGGAACCTTCCAGAGGGATCTGGGTGAATTCGACGACGTCAGTGTGTACGTCATCGCCCAGGTCGGCGTGGGTCTCGTGGAAGCTGACGATACCGCCCAACTGAAACTCGATCGGGTTGGGCGATAGCACGAAGGTGCCCTTGCCATGGATTTTTTGCGCAAAGCCACGCTCCTGCAACTGCTCGATGGCGCGGCGCACGGTGCCACGGCTGGCCTGGTAGGCGTCCATCAGTTCGGTTTCGGAGGGAAGGCGCGTACCGCGTTGCAGGCGCTCGGTGGTGATGCTGGCAAGCAGATCCGTATAGATCTGGTTGTATTTGCTCATGGGATGGCTCTTGCCCGGCGTTATGAAGGTGGACTGCGCGTTCAAGGCAGGAACCATAGTGGCAGAGGTGGGGTTTGTCCATTGGACAGCGGTGCGAGCCGGGGAAAAATCTGACAGAAAGCTCGCAGGCATAAACAAAAATGTAACTCGTACAGACGAGTTGTTGATTTAACTCGTACAGACGAGTACTTTTCCCTCCTCGGCGTGCTGCCAACGACTGCCACCCATAAAAACAATCACAGTGGAAAACGAGCATGAGCCACGACTATTCAACGATTGCCCGCGAGATTCTCGACAACCTCGGGGGCCGCGAAAACCTTGAGCAGGCCGCCCATTGCGTGACCCGCCTGCGCCTGGCGCTCAAGGACCCCAGCCTGGTCAACAGCAGTGCCCTTAACCAGGTCGATCTGGTCAAGGGCTCGTTCTTTACCGGTGGCCTGTTCCAGGTGGTGATCGGCCCCGGCGAAGTGGAAAAGGTCTACGCCGCCCTGCGCGAGTTGACCGGCCTGGCCGCGTCGACCATTGCCGACGTCAAGAAAGCCGGCGGCGACAAGACCAACCCCATGCAGCGTCTGGTGCGGGTGTTCTCCGATGTGTTCATGCCGATCCTGCCCGCGCTGATCATTGCCGGCCTGTTGATGGGCGTGAACAACCTGATGGGCGCCAAGGGCATGTTCATCGAAGGCAAGACGCTGCTGGAGGCCTACCCGAACCTGGATGGTCTGTGGAGCCTGATCAACCTGATGGCCAACACCTCCTTCGTGTTCCTGCCGGCACTGGTGGGCTGGTCGGCGGCCAAGCGGTTCGGCGGCAGTGAAATCCTCGGCATCGTGCTGGGCCTGATGCTGGTGCACCCGGACCTGCTCAACGCCTGGAACTACGGCAAGGCGGTTGCCGGCCTCGACGGCCAGAGCCTGCCGTACTTCGATATCTTCGGCTGGTTCCAGATCGAGAAAGTCGGTTACCAGGGGCAGATCCTGCCGATCCTGATGGCGGCCTTTGTCATGAGCGTGATCGAAAAGTGGCTGCGGGCGCGGGTGCCGAATGCCATTCAACTGCTGGTGGTGCCGATCACCACTATCGTCGTCACCGGCGTGCTGGCCCTGGCGATTATCGGCCCGGTGACCCGTCACCTTGGCATCCTGATCACCGAAGGTTTGGTGACCCTGTTCGAGATCGCCCCGATGATCGGCGGCGCGATTTTCGGCCTGCTCTATGCGCCGCTGGTAATCACCGGCATGCACCACATGTTCCTCGCCGTCGACCTGCAGTTGATCTCCACTCAGGGCGGCACCTTTATCTGGCCGATGATCGTCATGTCCAACCTGGCCCAGGGCAGCGCCGCGCTCGGGGTGTTCTACATGACCCGCAATGCTCGGGACAAAAGCATGGCCTCCACCTCGGCGATTTCCGCTTACTTCGGCATCACGGAGCCGGCGATGTTCGGCGTGAACCTGCGCTTCAAATTTCCGTTCTATGCCGCGCTGCTGGGCTCGGCGCTGGGCAGCATTTTTCTGTCGTTGAACAAGGTGCAGGCCTCGGCCATCGGCGTCGGCGGGTTGCCCGGGTTTATCTCGATCGTGCCGAGCGCGATTCCGATGTTCGTGATCGGCATGGTCGTGGCGATGGTCGTGCCGTTTGCGCTGACGTGCATGTTGAGCATGAAGATCATTCGGCCTGGTTACCGGGTCGCCTGAAGATCGCTATCGCAGGCAAGCCAGCTCCCACAGTGATGTGTGAACACATTCAAGTGTGGGAGCTGGCTTGCCTGCGATGAGGCCGGAAGGGCCAGCACCCAACTCTACTGAAGGAACCCACCATGCAAACCTGGCAACACTCGGTGATCTACCAGATCTACCCCAAAAGCTTCCACAGCCACGCGGGTAACGCCACCGGTGACCTGTTGGGCATCGTGGACAAACTCGACTACCTCAAATGGCTGGGCGTGGATTGCCTGTGGGTCACCCCGTTCCTGCGTTCGCCCCAGCGCGACAACGGCTACGACATCAGCGACTACTACGCCATCGACCCCAGCTACGGCACTATGGCCGACTGCGACCTGCTGATCAGCGAAGCCGCCAAGCGTGGTATCAAGCTGATGCTCGATATCGTGGTCAACCACACCTCCATCGAACACGAATGGTTCCAGCAGGCGCGCAGCAGCCTCGACAATCCCTATCGTGACTTCTACATCTGGCGCGACCAGCCGAACAACTGGGAATCCAAGTTCGGCGGCTCGGCCTGGGAGTACGAAGCGCAGACTGGCCAGTACTACCTGCATCTGTTCGACCATACACAGGCCGACCTCAATTGGGACAACCCCCAGGTGCGCGCCGAAGTGTTCAAGATGATGCGCTTCTGGCGCGACAAAGGCGTGGGCGGCTTCCGCCTGGATGTGATCAACCTGATCTCCAAGCCCGCCGACTTCCCCGAGGACAACAGCGACGGCCGCCGCTTCTATACCGACGGCCCGAACGTGCACCAATACTTGCAGCAAATGCACCGTGAAGTCTTTGAAGGCCATGACCTTATCAACGTGGGCGAGATGTCATCCACCCGCCTGGAACACTGCATTCGCTACTCGAATCCAGCGTCTAAAGAACTGTCGATGACCTTCAACTTCCACCACCTGAAAGTCGATTACCCCAACCTGCAAAAGTGGGTGAAGGCTGACTTCGACTTCCTGCAACTCAAGCAGATTTTCTCCGACTGGCAGATGGGCATGCAGGCCGGCGGCGGCTGGAACGCGTTGTTCTGGTGCAACCACGACCAGCCACGGGTGGTCTCGCGCTTTGGTGACGACGGCCAATACCGCGTGGTCTCGGCCAAGATGCTTGCCACGGCGCTGCACTTTTTGCAGGGCACGCCGTATGTGTATCAGGGCGAAGAGTTGGGTATGACCAATCCAGGCTTCGACAGCATCTCGCAATACCGCGATGTGGAAACCCTGAACATCTTCCGGCTCAAGCGCGACGCGGGAGAGTCCGAAGCCTCGAGCATGGCGGCGATCATGCAGAAGTCCCGCGATAACGGGCGTACGCCCATGCAGTGGAGCACCGAAGCGAACGCGGGGTTCAGCCGCGGTGAACCCTGGATCGGCATTCCCGCGAATGCTGCGCAGATCAACGTCGCAAGCCAGGTGGATGACACGGATTCGGTGCTGCATCACTACCGCAGGCTGATCGATCTGCGCCGTCGCGAACCGCTGATACAGCAAGGCGTTTACCGCCCGATGCTGCAAGACCATCTCCAGGTCTGGGCGTACCTGCGTGAAGGCCACGGCGAGCGCCTTTTGGTACTCAACAACTTCTATGGATCGCCATGCGAGATCCAGCTGCCAGAAGGCGTGATCAACGCCGAGAGCGAGCAACGCCTGTTGATCAGCAACTACCCCGACTGCCCCCTGCGCACGAGCACTGTGCTGTTACGTCCTTATGAATCCTTCGTGCTGCACCTGACTGATTGAAACACCCCCTGTAGGAGCGAGCTTGCTCGCGAAGATCGTCAACGAAAACGCGCCCCTCCAAGTGTTGCGTGGAGGCAGGAAGTTTTTCGCGAGCAAGCTCGCTCCTACAGGGATCGCGTCATGCAAGACAGTAAGAAAAAACAATAAAAATAGAAGGAGCGTTTCATGAAAACAACAATAAAGCTGGGCCTTATTGCCTCCTGCCTCACGGTGCCTTTTGGCGCGCAAGCCCTGGAGTTTGCCGGGTATTTGCGCAGCGGCGTGGGCACGTCAACGGGCAGCGGCAAGCAGCAATGTTTCCAACTGCCGGGTGCGCAAACCAAATACCGCCTGGGTAACGAATGCGAGCAGTACGCCGAGCTGGAACTGCGTCAGGATTTGCTGACCCTCGACGACGGTTCTGTGTTCAGCGTCGATGCCATGGCGTCCCTCTACAACCGGTACGACCGCGCCCTGAAGTTCCAGGGTGAAAACAACGGCTCGGCGCGCATGCCGCAGATGTATGCGCAATGGTCCAACCTGCCCAGTCTCAATGGCGGTTCGCTGTGGGCCGGGCGGCGTTACTACAAACGTAACGACATCCATATTTCCGACTTCTACTACTGGAACCAGAGCGCCACCGGCGGTGGGATCGAGGACGTGTTGATCGGCGGCTTGAAATACAGCTACGCCCTGTCGCGCAAGGACAACCTGTACCAGAAGGAATACGCCACCCGTCACGACTTCAACGTCGCAGGTTTCAAGACCAACCCCGGTGGCGAGCTGGAACTTGGCTTGAGCTACATCGCCAAGGCCGGTGGGCGTGACACCAACAGTGGCTGGGCGCTGACGGCGCAGCATGTACAAGCGGCCTTCCTGGGCGGCAAGAACAAGTTTGCCCTGCAGTACGGCGAAGGCCCTGGCACCGGCCTGGGTTACACCGGCAATACCACGTTGGACAAAAGCAGCAAAAGTTACCGCGCCGTGGAGTTCTTTGATTGGCAGGTGACACCGCGTTTCGGTGGACAAGTTGAAGCTGTGTACCAGAAAGATGTGCGCCCTGGGCGTCAGGATCAGAACTGGATGTCCCTGGGTGTACGCCCGGCGTATGCGCTCAGCGAGCAATTCAAACTGGTCACTGAGCTGGGGCACGATCAGGTCGAGGCCACCGGCGGTACGCGCAAATTGAGCAAATTTACCTTCGCCCCGACCTGGTCGCCCAAAGGCCCTGAGTTCTGGGCGCGGCCGGAAGTAAGGCTGTATTACACCTATGCGTCCTGGAATAAAGCGGCCAAGCGTGCGGCCAATGAGCTGGCGGCGGGCTCGGCTTTGTCCGACACCGGCGCCTATGGCACGGCGCGGCATGGGTCGAACGTCGGTGTGCAGGTCGAATATTGGTGGAAGTAATCCGCGCTTGTGTGGGAGCGGGCTTGCTGTGGCGAGGGAGCTTGCTCCCGCTCGACTGCGCAGCAGTCGCAGGCTTTTGGGGGCGCTTCGCACCCCAGCGCAAGCAAGCTTGCTCGCCACAGCAAGCCCGCTCCCACCTTTGATCTTCGTCATCCTCAACCTTGCATCGACTCAATGATTTTTAAAGAACAACACAAACAGGTGAAGTCATGACCACATCTCAACCCCTGGAACTGCTGGCACCCTTGTCCGGGGTTTTGCTGGCGCTGGATCAGGTCCCCGACCCGGTATTTTCCGGCCGCGTGATTGGCGATGGCCTGTGCATCGACCCCACTTCGCAGACCCTCTGCGCGCCGTTGGCCGGGGTGGTCAGCAACATTCAGGACAGCGGCCACGCCGTCAGCGTCACCGCCGATAACGGTGTGCAGATATTGCTGCATATTGGCCTGGACACGGTGAACCTGGCGGGCCAGGGCTTCACCCGGCTGGTCGAGGAGGGCCAGCGGGTGGAGGCCGGGCAGCCGCTGATCGAATTCGATGCCGACTATGTGGCGCTCAATGCACGTAGCCTGCTGACGTTGATGCTCATTGTAAGCGGCGAGCCGTTTGTGCCGTTGGTGGCCGGTCAGGCGCTGGTCGAGTCCGGCCAGCCACTGTTGCAGGTCTCACCGGGGCAGATACCCGCAGAGGTGGACGAGGAGGAGGGCAATGCGCTGTTCTCCAAGCCAGTAACCCTGCCCAACGCCAGCGGCTTGCACGCCCGCCCTGCGGCGGTGTTTGCTCAGGCGGCGAAGGGGTTCAGTTCAAGCATATTTCTGCACAAGCAAACCCTGAGCGCGAATGCCAAGTCGCTTGTGGCGATCATGGCGCTGCAGACCTCCCAGGGCGACAGCGTGCAAGTGAGCGCGGCGGGGGAAGATGCCGAGGCGGCGATCCAGGCGCTGGTGGCGTTGTTGCTCGACGGCTGTGGCGAGACGCTGCCGGTAGCCGTCGAGAAAATCAGCAAGCCCGCTGCGTCGGCGTCTTCGGCGTCCGTGTTGCGAGGCGTCTGTGCGTCGCCGGGCTCGGCGTTCGGCCAGGTGGTCCAGGTGGCTGAACCGACGCTCGACATTCCCGAAGCCGGTGCGGGAGAAACCTTCGAACGTACCGCATTGGCCCGTGGCCTGCGGGCGGCAAACGAGGCGCTGCAAGCGTTGCAGGCCAAGGCGGCCGGCAGCGCCCAGGCCGAGATTTTCCGCGCCCACCAGGAACTGCTCGAAGACCCGACCCTGCTTGAACAAGCTCATAGCCTGCTGGCCGAAGGCAAGAGCGCGGCCTTTGCCTGGAATACGGCCACGGTGGCGACCGCCAGGCTCTTCGAAGGCTTGGGTAAAACGCTGCTGGCTGAGCGTGCGGCGGATTTGGCCGACGTCGGCCAGCGCGTGCTCAAGTTGATCCTGGGGGTGCCGGAGCGTTCCATGGAGCTGCCGGAGTGCGCCATTCTGGTCGCCGAACAACTGACCCCCTCACAAACCGCCGGCCTGGATACCAGCAAAGTGCTGGGCTTCGTCACGGTCGCCGGTGGGGCTACCAGCCACGTGGCCATCCTCGCCCGGGCCCTCGGCCTGCCATCCCTTTGCGGTGTACCCAGTCAAGTATTGGCCTTGGCCAACGGCAAGCGGGTACTGCTCAATGCCGATAAAGGCGAGCTGCAGCTGGAGCCGAATCTGGCTGAAATCGAGCAACTGCAGGCGGTTCGTCAACAGCAAAAGCTACGGCTGCAGCGTGAAGTGGCACAGGCCTCACAGGCGGCGGTCACCCGCGACGGTCACCACATCGAGGTCACAGCCAACGTCGCCTCATTGCAGGAAGTGGAACAGTCACTGACCCTGGGCGCTGAAGGCGTGGGTCTGCTGCGTTCGGAGTTCCTCTACCTGGAACGCAACCGTGCCCCGAGCGCAGAGGAGCAGGCCGACACCTACAGCGCCATCGCCCGCGCCCTCGGCACCGAGCGCAATCTGGTGGTGCGTACCCTGGATGTGGGCGGCGATAAACCCTTGGCCTATGTACCGATGGAAAGCGAGACCAACCCATTCCTTGGCCTGCGCGGGATCCGCCTGTGCCTGGAACGTCCCGAACTGTTGCGTGAACAGTTGCGTGCGATTCTTGCCAGTGCAGGCTTGGCGCGGCTGCATATCATGTTGCCAATGGTCAGCCTGCTGTCGGAGCTGCATCTGGCGCGCAAAATGCTCGAAGAGGAAGCGCAGACGCTTGGCCTGAGTGAACTCCCCAAGCTGGGCATCATGATCGAAGTGCCGAGTGCGGCGTTGATGGCGGATGTGTTTGCGCCCCATGTGGATTTCTTCTCCATCGGCACCAACGACCTCACCCAATACACCCTGGCCATGGACCGCGATCACCCGCGCCTGGCCAGCCAGGCCGACAGTTTTCATCCGGCGGTGCTGCGGCTGATCGACATCACTGTCAAGGCGGCCCATGCCCACGGCAAGTGGGTGGGCGTATGTGGTGCGCTGGCATCCGAAACCCTGGCGGTGCCGGTGTTGATCGGCCTGGGCGTGGATGAGCTGTCGGTCAGCGTGCCGCTGATCCCCACCATCAAGGCCACCGTGCGCGAGTTGGACCTGCACGACTGCCAGATCATTGCCCGCCAAGTGCTGGGCCTGGAAGAAGCCGACCAAGTGCGCGAGGCCCTGCGCCTGTACCACGCGGCCACCGTTGAAACCTCACCTGTCATGGAGCACTGAGCATGTTCGAGAAATTGCAGCGGGCGTTCTGGAAAGCCCTGACGCCTGATTTGGTGGCCGAGACGGTCACGCCGACGACGCCGAGCCTGTTGTCGGCCGATGTGGTGAGTGCATTGGGCGGGGAGGGGAACGTCACGTCACAGCAGCGCGTGGCACTCACGCGGGTGCGCGTGCAATTGCGCGAGGCGGGGCGTTTGGATGAGTCGGCGTTGAAGGCCGCGGGTATACCCGCCGTGATGGTACTGCCGGGCGGCGTGCTCCACCTGCTCACCAGCCTATAAGGCGACGATGATCAAATGTGGGAGCCGGGCTTGCCCGCGATAGCGGTGTGTCAGGCGCCGAATACCTTGACTGTCAGGCCGCCATCGCGGGCAAGCCCGGCTCCCACAGAGATTTGCTGTGTGCGGGCTGTCGTGATCAGAGTTGCGGGCTGTCTTGCGGTGGCTTGGTCTTGTCCACGCCCGGCACATGCAGGTTGCCTTCCACCACCTGGTTACCCTCCAGCTGCGGCTGGGTCACCCAGGTGAGGATGTCGTAGTAACGCCGGATGTTCGCCACAAAATGCACCGGCTCGCCGCCGCGGGCGTAGCCGTAGCGGGTCTTGCTGTACCACTGCTTCTGCGACAGGCGTGGCAGCATCTTCTTCACGTCCAGCCACTTGTTCGGGTTCAGGCCTTCTTTTTTCGCCAGGATGCGTGCGTCGTCCAGGTGACCGGTGCCCACGTTATAGGCGGCGAGGGCGAACCAGGTGCGGTCGGGCTCGGCGATCTTGTCGTCCAGCTCATCCTTGATTCTGGCCAGGTACTTGGCGCCGCCCATGATGCTCTGCTTGGGGTCCAGGCGGTTGGACACGCCCATGGCTTGCGCGGTGTTCTGGGTCAGCATCATCAGGCCGCGCACGCCGGTCTTGGAGGTGACCGTGGGTTGCCACAGCGATTCCTGATAACCAATGGCTGCCAACAACCGCCAATCGACTTTCTCGGCCTTGGCATAGGCGCGAAAGTGTTTCTCGTACTTGGGCAGGCGCTGTTGCAGGTGCTGGGCAAAGGTATAGGCGCCGACATAGCCGAGTACATCGACGTGCCCGTAGTAGCGGTCCTTCAGGCGTTGCAGGGTGCCATTCTTCTCGACCTTGTCCAGGTAACTGTTGATCTCGTTGAGCAGGCTGTTGTCGTCGCCTGCTGCCACGGCCCAGCTTTGATTGCTGGCATTGCCGAGGTCGAAGGCCACGCGCACGTTGGGGAAGTACACCTGGTTCATGGCCACTTCGTTGGAGTCCACCAGGGTCAGGTCGATTTGCCCTTCGTCGACCATGCGCAGCAAATCCACCACCTCAACGGCATCGGATTCTTCGTATTCAATCGCCGGGTTCTGTTTTTTCAGCGCCGCCAGTTGTTCAGCGTGGGTGCTGCCCTTGAGCACCATGATCTTCTTGCCCACCAGGTCGGCGGCATTGGTGGGACGCGATTGGCCGTTGCGGTAGATAATCTGTGGGGTGACTTCAAGGTACGGGTGGGAGAAGCGCACCTGCTGCTGGCGCTGGTCGCTGCTCACCAGGCCGGCGGCGGCGAGTACCGGGCCATTGGGTTTGCCCAGCCGGCTGAACAGGTCGTCGAGGTTGTCGGCCGTCTCGATTTCCAACTTCACCCCCAGGTCGTCGGCAAAGCGCTTGACCAGTTCGTATTCGAAGCCGGTCTCACCGTTGCGATCCTGGAAATACGTAGCGGGACTGTTGCGAGTGACCACCCGCAATACGCCATCCTCCTTGATTCGCTCCAGTGTGCTGGGTTTATCAACACAGGCACTGAGCATCAGGAAGAGCAAGGTGGCGATGAGCCATTTGACGCATCGCAGGCGCGAAACAGTTGGGAAGAACATCTGCGCAGTATACGCAAACGGCTCACGGCGCCATATCTCGACAGCGGCGCACTTGTCTGCTAGCCAGCGTAAAACTGTGCTGCAGCCCGCAGAAACGGGGCTTGGCGAGCGATTGTGACGGTTAAAATAACTGCGCCCAATACCCTGGATAACGCCGTGATCGCAGGCAAAGCGTGCCAACTGACGTTCGGCGGCGGCCACCGGTAGCGTTTCGGGTGCCGTTGGCGAAGGTTTACGCTAGAATGCACGGCCTCAAAGCACACCCCTTCCCGAGGCTGTCCCGAAGATGTTGATCCTGCGCGGCGCTCCTGCCCTTTCTGCCTTTCGCCACAGCAAACTCCTTGAGCAACTGAGCCAGAAGGTTCCAGCTGTTACAGGCCTGTACGCTGAATTTGCTCACTTCGCCGACGTAACCGGCGTCTTGACCGCCGACGAACAGCAAGTGCTGGCACGCCTTCTGAAGTACGGCCCAAGCGTTCCCGTTCAAGAGCCGACTGGCCGCTTGTTCCTGGTTCTGCCACGGTTCGGCACCATCTCGCCCTGGTCGAGCAAGGCCAGCGACATCGCCCGCAACTGCGGCCTGGATAAAATCCAGCGCCTGGAGCGTGGGATCGCCTTCTACGTCGCCGGGCAGTTCAGCGACGCCGAGGCCGAGCTGATCGCCAGCAGCCTGCACGACCGCATGACCCAGATCATCGTCAGCCAGCTGGAACAGGCTGCCGGCCTGTTCAGCCATGCCGAGCCGAAGCCGCTGACCGCGATTGACGTGCTCGGCGGCGGCCGCGCCGCCCTCGAGAAGGCCAACACCGAGCTGGGCCTGGCCCTGGCCGAAGACGAGATCGACTATCTGGTCAACGCCTTCACCGGCTTGAAGCGCAACCCCCACGACATCGAACTGATGATGTTCGCCCAGGCCAACTCCGAGCACTGCCGTCACAAGATCTTCAACGCCAGTTGGGACATCGACGGCCAAAGCCATGAAAAAAGCCTGTTCGGCATGATCAAGAACACCTACGTGATGCACAGCGAAGGCGTTCTGTCGGCTTATAAGGACAACGCCTCGGTCATCGTCGGCTCCGTCGCCGGTCGCTTCTTCCCGGACCCGGAAACCCGCCAGTACGGCGCGGTGCAGGAGCCGGTGCACATCCTGATGAAGGTTGAAACCCACAACCACCCGACCGCGATTGCCCCGTTCCCGGGCGCAGCCACCGGTTCAGGTGGCGAAATCCGTGACGAAGGCGCCACCGGCCGTGGTGCCAAGCCCAAGGCGGGCCTCACCGGTTTCACCGTGTCCAACCTGCAGATCCCGGGCTTTGAACAGCCGTGGGAAGTGCCGTATGGCAAGCCTGAGCGCATCGTCACGGCGCTGGACATCATGATCGAAGGCCCGCTGGGCGGCGCCGCGTTCAACAACGAATTCGGGCGACCAGCGCTCACCGGCTACTTCCGGACCTTCGAGCAGTCCATCACCACCCCGCGTGGCGATGAAGTGCGCGGCTACCACAAGCCGATCATGTTGGCCGGCGGCATGGGCAACATCCGTGAAGAACACGTCAAGAAAGGCGAGATTCTGGTCGGCTCCAAGCTGATCGTGCTCGGCGGCCCGGCGATGCTGATCGGCCTGGGCGGCGGTGCGGCCTCTTCCATGGCCACCGGCACCAGCTCGGCAGATCTGGACTTTGCTTCCGTACAGCGCGAAAACCCTGAGATGGAACGCCGTTGCCAGGAAGTCATCGACCGTTGCTGGCAGTTGGGTGACAAGAACCCGATCAGCTTCATCCACGACGTCGGCGCTGGCGGTTTGTCCAACGCCTTCCCGGAACTGGTCAACGATGGCGACCGTGGTGGCCGTTTCGAGCTGCGCAACATTCCAAACGACGAGCCGGGCATGGCCCCGCACGAAATCTGGAGTAACGAATCCCAGGAACGCTACGTACTGGCCGTCGGTCCTGAAGACTTCGCACGCTTCCAGGCCATCTGCGAACGCGAGCGTTGCCCGTTTGCCGTGGTCGGCGAAGCCACTGCCGAGCCGCAACTGACCGTCACCGACAGCCACTTCGGCAACAGCCCCGTGGACATGCCGTTGGAAGTGCTGCTGGGCAAGGCCCCGCGCATGCACCGTTCGGCCAACCGTGAAGCTGAACTGGGCGATGATTTCGACCCAAGCACGCTGGACCTGGCCAACAGCATCGAACGCGTGCTGCACCATCCGGCCGTGGCGAGCAAAAGCTTCCTGATCACCATCGGCGACCGCACCATCACCGGCCTGGTTGCCCGTGACCAAATGGTCGGCCCATGGCAGGTGCCGGTGGCCGACGTTGCCGTCACCGCCACCAGCTTCGACGTGTACACCGGTGAAGCCATGGCCATGGGCGAGCGCACGCCGCTGGCCCTGCTGGACGCTCCGGCGTCGGGCCGCATGGCCATTGGTGAAACCCTCACCAACATCGCTGCCTCGCGTATCGGCAAGCTGTCCGACATCAAACTGTCGGCCAACTGGATGTCCGCTGCCGGCCACCCGGGTGAAGATGCGCGCCTGTACGACACGGTTAAAGCCGTCGGCATGGAGCTGTGCCCGGAACTGGGTATCACCATTCCGGTGGGCAAGGACTCCATGTCCATGGCCACCCGTTGGAACGAAGACGGCACCGACAAGAGCGTCACGTCGCCGCTGTCGTTGATCGTTACCGGTTTCGCGCCGGTCACCGACATCCGCCAGACCCTGACCCCGCAACTGCGCATGGACAAGGGCACCACCGACCTGATCCTGATCGACCTGGGCCGTGGCCAGAACCGCATGGGCGCCTCGATCCTGGCGCAAACCCACGGCAAGCTCGGCAAGCAGGCCCCGGACGTCGACGACGCCGAAGACCTCAAGGCCTTCTTCGCCGTGATCCAGGGCCTGAACGCCGACGGCCACCTGTTGGCTTACCACGACCGTTCCGACGGTGGTTTGCTGACCAGCGTTGTCGAAATGGCCTTCGCCGGTCACTGCGGCTTGAACATCGTGCTCGACAGCGTTGCCGAGGATGCTGCCGAAATCAACGGCATCCTGTTCAACGAAGAGTTGGGTGCGGTGATCCAGGTGCGCCAGGACGCTACCCCAGACGTGCTCGCGCAGTTCAGCGCCGCTGGCCTGGCCGAGTGCGTGGCGGTGATTGGCCAGCCGATCAACAACGGCGAAGTCAATATCTCCTTCAACGGCGACACGGTCTTTACCGGTCAGCGTCGTTTGCTGCAACGCCAGTGGGCCGAGACCAGCTATCAGATCCAGCGTCTGCGCGACAACGCCGACTGCGCCGAGCAGGAATTCGACGTGATCCTGGAAGAAGACAACCCGGGCCTGAGCACCATGCTCAGCTTCGACGTCAACCAGGACATCGCCGCGCCTTACATCAAGAAGGGCATTCGCCCACAGGTTGCCGTACTGCGTGAGCAAGGCGTCAACGGTCAGGTGGAAATGGCGGCGGCGTTCGACCGCGCCGGCTTCAATGCGATCGACGTGCACATGAGCGATATCCTCGCTGGTCGCGTTGACCTCAATGAGTTCAAAGGCCTGGTGGCCTGCGGTGGTTTCTCCTACGGCGACGTGCTGGGTGCCGGTGAAGGCTGGGCCAAGTCGGCCCTGTTCAACAGCCGTGCCCGCGATGCGTTCCAGGGCTTCTTCGAACGCAACGACAGCTTCACCCTGGGTGTGTGCAACGGTTGCCAGATGATGTCCAACCTCAGCGAACTGATCCCGGGCAGCGAGTTCTGGCCGCACTTTGTGCGTAACCGTTCCGAGCAGTTCGAAGCCCGTGTCGCCATGGTGCAGGTGCAGGAGTCCAACTCGATCTTCCTGCAGGGCATGGCCGGTTCGCGTATGCCAATCGCCATCGCCCACGGTGAAGGCCACGCCGAATTCAGCAGCGAAGAAGCGCTGCTTGAAGCCGACCTGTCCGGCACCGTGGCCCTGCGTTTCGTCGACAACCACGGCAAGGTCACCGAGAGCTACCCGGCCAACCCGAACGGCTCGCCGCGCGGGATCACCGGCCTTACCAGCCGCGACGGCCGCGTGACCATCATGATGCCGCACCCGGAGCGCGTGTTCCGCGCCGTGCAGAACTCGTGGCGCCCGGAAGAGTGGAACGAAGACGGCGCCTGGATGCGCATGTTCCGCAACGCTCGCGTGTGGGTGAACTAAGGCCGTGTACAAGCTCGCCTTCTTCGTACCCGACAGCCATGTAGAGACGGTGAAAACCGCCGTCTTCGCAGCCGGCGGCGGGCGCATCGGCGACTACGACAGCTGCGCCTGGCAAGTGCTGGGCCAGGGCCAATTCCGCGCGTTGGACGGCAGCCAGCCGTTTATCGGGCAGGTCGGCCAGGTTGAAGTGGTTGAAGAGTGGAAGGTTGAGCTGGTGGTGGCGGATGAGTTGATTGCGGCTGTCGTGGCTGCTTTGAAACTCAGTCACCCGTATGAGACACCGGCGTATGAGGTGTGGCAGTTGGCGGATTTTTGATCGGCTGGCTGCATAAACAAGAAACCCGCTGGGCCAGTTTGGTCAGCGGGTTTTTTGTTGGCTGTGAAGGCCTCATCGCGGGCAAGCCCGGCTCCCACAGTTTGATCGTGTTGTCCTGTCATGCATCAACCCACTGTGGGAGCTGGCTTGCCTGCGATGGCGCCGGTGCAGGCGCCTCAGAACTTTCCGACAAGCCTTTCAGGTTGTCCCTCGGAACGGGTACCACTAACCTTCGTCAGTCGCTGCCAATTCAGCGACCGGGACTGCAAGCCCGCCGAAACCTCACCAGTTAGTCACAAGCGCCTTTATAATTGCGGCGCTTTTTCATGGTCGCCATTTATGGCGGCTGTGTGCGGGAGACCTTCGGGTCTACCGAGACTTGCTGGTGATTCTCGGTCTTGCAGGCCCGCACACAGCTGCCACCCATCATCTGCAAGTGATGCTGGTAGTTCTTACTTCACACCAGAGGTTTACCATGATCAAAGACAGCCCAAATCCCCCATCTGATTCCCAGCCCACCGACCAAATCTTCACCATCCTAACCAACCTGAACAGCGAAACCCTGCTCGCCAACGCCTCCCAAGACCTGGCATCCGTGCAGGCACTGGCGGGTCAACTGGCTTTTGATGTCGACGGCCCCCTGCGTGATGCAGTGCTGGGGATTCATCGGATGGTGGAAGGGATCCAGTTGATGGTGGATCGGGTGCTGGATCTTCACGAAGTGTCAGCAGCCACGGCTAACTGATCGTAACTGATCGTTCCCACGCTCCGCGTGGGAATGCATCCTGTGACGCTCAGCGTCACCCTTGCGCAGGGCGTGACGCAGAGCGTCCGGGGCGGCATTCCCACGCAGAGCGTGGGAACGATCGGTCAGGCGTTGATAGGGCGGGTAACCAACCGCTCCAAAGCCTCACCCAAACCTAAAGCCTTGTCACCAATCAACAAGTGCCAAACCCCGCTATCCAGCTGGCTCACACCCTTGCAACCCAGCGCAGTGAGGTCCGCTTCAGACAGCACCGAATCATCCCCCAACTCCACCCGCAACCGGGTCATCGCTACCGCTTCCAGTTGGCGCACATTCTCTCGGCCACCCAGGGCATTCAGCCACTTTTCGGCCTCGTGTACATTCACCGCCACCGGCTTATCCACAGGCGCAACCGCTACAGGCGTTGCGGCAACAAACCCCGGCATCGCCAAGCGAATCTCATCAGCAATGCTATCGGCCATCGGCCCAACCACCACCTGCAAACTGCCGCCGTTACCCGGGCGCACTACAGCCATGGCACCCAGCGCTTTCAGTTCAGCATCCACCGCCTTGTTGCGATCCACCATGTCCAAGCGCAGGCGCGTAGTGCAAGCGCCGACACTGAGCAGGTTCTGCGCACCACCCAACGCCTGGATATAAGCCGTCGCACGCTGGTTATCACTCATCGCTTCGGCCTGCACCACCTGGATATCTTCACGCCCCGGTGTCTTCAGGTTGAAGCGGCGGATGCAGTAGCTGAACACCGTGTAGTAGATCACCGAGTAGGCCAGGCCCACCGGTACCACCAGCCAGCCATTGGTGGACTTGCCCCAGCCCAGCACCATGTCGATAAAACCACCGGAGAAGGTAAAGCCGAGGTGGATATTCAGCATATTGGTCACGGCCATCGACAGGCCGGTCAGCAGCGCATGCAGTAAGTAGAGGAACGGTGCGAGGAACATGAAGGCGAATTCAATCGGCTCGGTCACCCCGGTCAGGAACGAGGTCAGCGCCATCGACAGGAAGATCCCGCCCATGACCTTGCGCCGCTCCGGCAACGCGTTGCGGTACATCGCCAGGCACGCCGCCGGCAGGCCGAACAGCATCACCGGGAACATACCGGTCATGAACTGGCCGCCTTTCGGGTCGCCGGCGAAGTAGCGGGTCAGGTCGCCGGTCACCACCGCGCCGGTTGTCGGGTCGGTAAACGTGCCGAACACGAACCACGCCATATTGTTGAGGATGTGGTGCAAACCAGTGACGATCAGCAGGCGGTTGAATACGCCGAATACGAACGCACCCAGACTGCCGCTTTCCATCAGCAATACGCCGAAGCTGTTGATGCCGTGCTGGATCGGCGGCCAGATCAGGCCAAAGATTACGCCCAGGCCCACCGCCGAAAAGCCGGTGGCAATCGGTACAAAGCGTCGTCCGCCAAAGAACGCCAGGTACTCCGGCAGCTTGATGTCTTTGAAGCGGTTATACAGCGCGCCCGCCATCAGGCCGCTGGCGATACCGGCGAGCATGCCCATGTTGATGGACGTGTCCATCACCTTGAGTGTGGAGATCATCACCAGGTAGCCAATCGCCCCGGCCAGGCCGGCGGTGCCGTTGTTGTCGCGAGCAAAACCCACGGCAATGCCGATGGCGAAGATCAGCGCCAGGTTGGCGAAGATCGCCTGCCCGGCATCGTGCATCACCGCGATGTTGAGCAAGTCGGTGTCGCCCAGGCGCAGCAGCAAGCCGGCGATTGGCAGGATCGCAATCGGCAGCATCAGTGCGCGGCCCAGGCGTTGCAGGCCTTCGATAAAGTGTTGGTACATGGCGTGTCTCCCTATTCTTGTTGTTTTCAGCTCAGCGGCCAGTGGTGTTGACAGGCTTGGCGAACGGCCTTGGCGCTGCTCAGGTCGAGCAGCTCAAGGCTCCGTTGCCGACATTGCGCCGCGTCCAGGTGGCGGACGCGGTCCTTGATTTCGCCGATCTGCGGCGGGCTTACCGACAGCTCGGTGACTCCCAGGCCAACCAGTACTGGCGTGGCCAGCGGGTCCGACGCCAGGGCACCGCACACGCCGACCCAACGGCCGTGTTTCGCCGCACCGGCGCAGGTCTGGGCGATCAGCCGCAGCAGCGCCGGGTGCAGCGCGTCAACACGGGCGGCCAAGCCTGCGTGGTCGCGGTCCATGGCCAGGGTGTACTGGGACAGGTCATTGGTGCCGATGGACAAAAAGTCCGCGTGTTCAGCCAACTGTTCAGCCATCAGCGCGGCGGCGGGCACTTCAATCATCACGCCCAGTTCGGGGCGTTGCGTCAGCTCCAACTCCGCGCACAGTTCATCCAGGCGCTGGCGGATCTGCAGCAGTTCATCCACCTCGCTGACCATCGGCAGCAGGATGCGGCAACGCGCCAGCGGGGTAACTTGCAGCAGGGCGCGCAGTTGCTGGTCGAGCAGTTCCGGGCGTACCTGAGCCATGCGAATACCGCGCAGGCCCAGTACCGGGTTGGCCTCGACGGGCAGCGGCAGGTAGTCGAGCTGCTTGTCGCCGCCCACATCGATGGTGCGGATGATCACCGACTTGTCGCCCATGGCATCCAGCACGGCCTGATAAGCCTGGCGCTGCTCTTGCTCATCCGGCGCGGTGCGACGGTCGACGAAGAGGAATTCGGTGCGCAGCAGGCCGACGCCGTCGGCGCCGTTGTCAAACGCCACTTGGGCTTCGGCGCTGGAGGCGACATTCGCCGCGACTTCAACCGTCACGCCGTCGGTGGTGTTCGCCGATTGCCGGGCTTGGGCCTGTTGCTGCTGGCGTCGCAACTTCTGTGTTTCGCGAATCTGGTGAACTTCGGCGTGGCGCGCTTCGCTGGGGGCCAGTTCCAGGCGGCCGTTGGCGGCATCGAGCACCACCCGTTGGCCTTGGGGTACGTCGAGCACTTCATTGCCCAGGGCGACGAGACATGGCAGGCCTTTGCCCCGGGCCAGAATCGCCACATGGGAGGTCGCACCGCCTTCGGCCATGCAGATGCCCGCAGCCTGTTGCGCGCTCAATTGCAGGAGGTCCGAAGGTGTCAGCTCATGGGCACTGACAATCGCCCCCGCCGGCAATTCGAAATGCCAGGCTTCACCCAGCAACGCCCTTAGCACCCGTTGTTGCAGGTCGCGCAGGTCGTTGGCGCGCTCGGCAAACAGTGGCTTGCCCAATGCCAGCAGCACGGCGCACTGGGCCTGGATCGCATCCCGCCAGGCGTGGGTGGCGGCGCTGCCCTGTTCGATGGTTGCGCTGGCGGCGTCGAGTAACGTCGGGTCTTCCAGCAGAGCGAGGTGCGCGGCGAAGATCTCCTCTTCTTCGACGTTCTTGCGTTGGCGGGCCAGTTCCAGAGTGTTGCGGATTTCGCCACGCACTTGCTCAAGAGCCACATCCAGTCTTTGCAGTTGTTCGTCGACGTTATGGGTGTCGGTATCTTCCGGCAACTCGATGCCCGCCAGGCGGAACAGCGGCCCACATACCAAGCCCGGCGCGGCGCAGACGCCTTGCAGCACATTGGCTTCGGTATTCGCCCGGCGTGGTGTGGCGGCGACCGGCGTGTGGTGTTCCTCGTGGATCGCCACGGACAGCGCGGCGACCAATGCCTGTAACGCCGCCTCGCCATCCTTGCCGCGACAGCTCACCCGTACCTCGTCACCTTCACCAATACCCAGCCCCATCAGGCCGATCAAGCTGTCGCAAGCCGCCGTCTTATCACCGAAGTGCAGCTGTGACTGGCTGCTGAAACCCTGAGCAGTCTTGCGGATCAGTGCAGCAGGGCGTGCATGCAATCCGCCACGGTGTGTGATGCGCACTGTAGCGCTCACTTGCGCGTCCGAGTTATCCACAGCGGTGTTAACCGGTGCGGATGTGCGCACGGCAATCCGCATCAGCGCGTCACCGACCTTCACCGTCTTGCCTGCAATCGGTTGCAGCTCAAAGCGCTCACTGTTGGTCAGGATGATCAAGCTCACCAGGCTCTTGCACTGGCGCGCAATGCGGTCCAGATCAAACTGCACCAACGGCTGACCCTCGCTCACCCGTGCGCCTTCCTTCACCAGCAAGGCAAAGCCTTCGCCATTGAGTTCCACGGTGTCGATGCCCACATGCATCAGTACTTCGGCACCGTTATCAGCGCGGATGGTCAGGGCGTGCCCGGTGCGGGCGACGTGGATGATCACGCCGTCACAGGGCGCCTGCAGGCAGTCGTTCAGCGGGTCGATAGCGATACCGTCGCCCATGGCGCCGCTGGCGAACACTTCGTCGGGGACGCGGTTCAGGGCCAGCACCGGCCCACTCAAGGGGGCGCTAAGGGTCAATGGATTATTGTTGTTGGGCATGGGCACGGTACTCATCAGGAAAACGCCGCTTTAGTGCGTGCGGGTGACTTTGCTCAGGTGGCGCGGCTGGTCCGGGTCCATGCCCCGTGCCTGCGCCAGGCCGGCGGCCATCACGTAGAAGCTCTGGATCGCCAGGATCGGGTCCAGGCTCGGGTGTTCGGCGCGGCTCAGCGTCAAGTCGCGTTCGGCGATATCGTCCGGCGCGGCCAGCAGCACGCGGGCGCCGCGTTGGCGCATGTCGGCGGCCAGGCTCAGCAGGCCGGCCTGCTCGGCGCCGCGTGGGGCGAACACCAGCAGAGGGTAGTTCTCGTCGATCAAGGCCATCGGCCCGTGGCGCACTTCGGCGCTGCTGAACGCTTCGGCCTGGATCGCCGAGGTTTCCTTGAGCTTGAGCGCGGCTTCCTGGGCGATGGCAAACCCGGCGCCACGGCCGATCACCATCAAGCGCTGGCTGCCTTTGAGGGCGTCGACGGCCAGGCGCCAATCCTGTCTGGCGGCGTCACGCAGGCCCTCGGGCAAGGCCTGACAGGCTTGCAGCAAGTCGGCTTCTTGATTCCAGTGGCCGACCAACTGTGCACTGGCGCTCAGGGTGGCGATGAAGCTCTTGGTGGCGGCCACGCTGAGTTCCGGCCCGGCGCACAGCGGCACATGAAATTCACACGCGGCTTCCAGCGGTGAGTCTTCGGCGTTGACCATCGAGATGCTCAAGGCACCCCGCTTGCGTAGCAGGCGCAGGCTGTTGACCAGGTCCGGGCTCTGCCCCGATTGAGAGAAACCAAACGCCACTTGGCCGCTGACTTTCATCGGCGCCTGCAACAGGGTCACCACCGACATCGGCAGCGACGCCACCGGAATGCCCACGTGTTGCATGGCCAGGTAGGCGAAGTAGCTGGCGGCATGGTCGGAGCTGCCGCGGGCGATGGTCATCGCCACCTGTGGTGGCTGGCGACGCAGGCGGCCGGCGATTTCTTCCAGCATCGGGTCCAGGCGTTGCAGTTGGGCCGCGACGGCGTCGCAGGAGGCCAGGGCCTCTTCAAGCATTTTTGAAGTCAATGGTGTCTCCTTCGACCATTACGTCGGTGAGTGTCAGGGAGCGGTCCAGGCGCACGCAGTCGGCAAAGCTGCCCGGTTGCAGGCGGCCGCGTTCTTGCAAGCCCAGGTAGTCCGCAGGAAATTGCGACAGGCGTTGTGAGGCTTCACTGATGGGCAGGCCGATTTTCACCAGGTTGCGCAGCGCCTGGTCCATGGTCAGGGTGCTGCCGGCCAGGGTGCCATCGGCCAGGCGCACGCCGCCCAGGCATTTGGTCACGGTGTGGCTGCCCAGCTTGTACTCGCCGTCGGGCATGCCGGCGGCGGCGGTGGAGTCGGTGACGCAATACAGGCAGGGAATCGAGCGCAACGCCACGCGCATGGCGCCAGGGTGCACATGCAGCAAGTCCGGGATCAGCTCGGCGTACTGGGCGTGGGCCAGCGCGGCGCCGACGATGCCGGGTTCGCGGTGATGCAGCGGGCTCATGGCGTTGTACAAGTGGGTGAAACTGGTGGCGCCAGCGGCCAGGGCGGCAACGCCTTCTTCATAGCTGCCCAGGGTATGGCCGATCTGCATGCGCACGCCGCGTTCGCTGAGGGCGCGGATCAGGCCGTCGTGGCCGGCGATTTCCGGGGCGATGGTGATCACCCGGATCGGCGCCAGGCGCAGGTAGGCTTCCACTTCCTGCATCAACGCGGTGTGGGCGAAGTTGGGTTGGGCGCCGAGTTTGCCCGGATTGATGTAGGGGCCTTCCAGGTGCACGCCGAGTACGCGGGCGCTGCCGGCTGGGCGCTGTTCGCAGAACGTGCCGAGCTCACCAAGCACGCGGGAGATTTCTTCCACCGGCGCCGTCATGGTGGTGGCCAGCAGCGAGGTGGTGCCAAAACGCACGTGGGTACGGGTAATGGTCTCGAAGGCGCCCGCACCTTCCATGATGTCCGCGCCGCCACCGCCATGCACATGCAGGTCGATAAAGCCCGGCAGCAGGTAGGGCAGGTCGTTGTCGGCCGGGTCGCACGGCGTGCCGTCAATGGCGACAACCTTGCCGTGCTCGTGCACCAGGCGACCACGCATCCAGCCGCTGGGCGTGAGGATATTGTCTTCAGTCATGGGCAGTTCTCTAAGTTCGCAATTCGGCGGAGTAATCATGGCGGCGCAGTTCTGCGACAAAGTCGTAGTAATCGTTGCGGCAGTAGGTGTCGGTGATTTCAATCGGCGTGTTATCGGCGGTATAGCCCACGCGGGTCATCAGCAGCATGGCGGTGCCGGGGGCGATGCCGACCAGCGCGGCGAACTCATCCGAGGCATTGATCGCCTGGATATGCTGCAAGGCGCGCACGATGGGCTTGCCGATGCTTTCCAGGTATTCGTACAACGAATTGCCGATGGCCTGGGGATGGGGCAACACCGAGGCCGGCATGGCGGTCATTTCAATCGCCATCACCGTGTCATCGGCTTTGCGCAGTCGCTTGAGGCGCGCCACTTTGTCGGTGGGCGACAGGCCCAGGCGGATCAGTTCTTCATGGGTCGGCGGGGTGATGTCGCGCTCCAACCACTGAGACGTGGGCACAAACCCCTTGAGCCGCAGCATTTCGCTGAACCCCGACAGGCGTGACAAGGGTTGTTCCAGGCGCGGCGTGATGAAGGTGCCGGAGCCTTGGCTGCGACGGATCAGGCCTTGAGCCAGCAACACTTCCAGCGCTTTACGGGCGGTGACCCGCGAGATGCTCAGTTGCTCGCTGAGGGCGCGTTCCGAAGGCAGGGCCTGTTCGGATTTCCACTGGCCGGCATGGATCGCTGCTTCAAGGCTGCGGGCCAGTTGCAGGTACAGCGGCGTGGATTGCTTATCGTCGGGGCGCAGGGCCAGGATGGGGTTCATCTGTCAGGTTTCCGATGCGTTATTGGAGTGTTGTCGCCCGGTAATGGCCGAAAACTAATACCACTTAAATACCATGTCAATGCTACCAAAACGGTGCGAATCCCGGTTTCAGGGCGCTTTAATGGGGCTTGGGGTCAAGTGGTATTAGAGAGGTCTTTGTGGCGCGCACAAGTGCAGGGTCCCGCGCGGTGAACTGGTATTCACCGGCAGGCGCTGCCTGGGGCAGGAATTATTTTCGAATTATTTTACGAACGGCACGCGATTACGGCCGAATCTCGATGAGGGTGCCGTCTTTGACCAGATTCCACACTTCGCGCATATCCACATTGCGCATGCCGATGCAGCCGTCGGTCCAGTCCAGGGTGTGGAACCACTGTTCCGGGTAGTCTTCGGTGTCGGGGGTGCCGTGGATCATGATCATGCTGCCCGGCTTCACGCCTTCGCGGCGGGCGCGGGCGGCGTCGCTGATGTTCGGGTAGGAAATGTGCATGGCCAGGTTGAAGCGGTCGCTGGTCTTGCGCCAGTCGATCCAGTAGAGGCCTTCGGGTGTGCGGCGGTCGCCTTCGATCAGCTTGTGGCCCTTGGGGTTCTTGCCCAGGGAAATGCGATAGGTCTTGAACGGCTTGCCGTCGTTGATCAGCTGCAGCTGGTGGGCGGACTTGAGTACCAGGACTTTCTCGACCGTTTTACCGCCAAGGGTTTGCACCGTGGAGGCCGGGGACAGCGTGGCGAACGACAGGCAGATCAGAGCAAGCAACCAACGCATTGAAACGGTATCCCTTTGGCGACATTGGCCGGCTTGTTATTGGGCGGGCTTGGACAGCGGTGGCACAGATTCGCTACGTACCGGGTACGCCTGTTGGCGACGGTCAGCGAAGAAGCATTCTAAGGTACGCCCGACCGTGCGGAAAGCCAGCTCGGACCAAGGGATGTCGGCTTCGTCGAACAGCCTCACTTCCAGGCTCTCCTGGCCAGCGGCGAAGTCCAGGTCGATCAGTTCGGCGCGGTAGAAGATATGCACCTGGCTGATGTGCGGCACGTTGATCAGGGTATAGATGCTCAGGTTGCGCACCCGGGCGCAGGCTTCTTCCAGGGTTTCACGCATGGCGGCCTGTTCGACGGTCTCGCCATTTTCCATAAAGCCTGCGGGCAGGGTCCAGTAACCCAGGCGTGGCTCAATGGCGCGGCGGCACAGCAGCACTTGGTCGCCCCATACCGGCACGGTACCGGCGACGATATTGGGGTTCTGGTAATGAATGGTCGAGCAGTGGTCGCATACATAGCGCAGGCGTGCGTCGCCTTCGGGAATGCGTTGGGTTACCGGTTTGCCGCACTGGCTGCAGAAATTCATGCTGGGGTTCCTGGACAATGGGCACATCTTGGCTCGGTGCCGGGCGTTCCTGCAAGTTGTCGTTTCGCGACAGCGCTGCGGTTTTGGGGTTGGGCGCTCGCACGCTTTGGTGCATGATGCAAGGTAGCCAACAGACCGAGATGACTCATGCTGGACGAGCTACTTCGCCGGGTAAGCAACCACACCCCCCACACTCTGGAAACCGACGGGCGTTTCCCCGAGGCTGCGGTGCTGGTGCCGATTACCCGCAGTGACGAACCGGAGCTGATCCTGACCCTGCGCGCCAGCGGCCTGTCGACCCACGGTGGCGAAGTGGCCTTTCCCGGCGGGCGCCGCGACCCCGAAGACCCGGACCTGATCTTTACCGCCTTGCGCGAAGCCGAAGAAGAAATCGGCCTGCCGCCGGGGCTGGTTGAAGTCATCGGCCCGTTGAGCCCGCTGATTTCCCTGCACGGCATCCGCGTAACGCCCTATGTGGGCGTGGTCCCCGATTACGTCGAATACCTGGCCAACGACGCCGAGATTGCCGCCGTTTTCAGCGTGCCTTTGGACTTTTTCCGACAGGACCCACGCGAACATACCCATCGCATTGATTACCAGGGCCGCAGTTGGTATGTGCCCAGCTACCGGTTCGGTGAATACAAAATCTGGGGGCTGACGGCAATCATGATTGTCGAGCTGATCAACCTGCTCTATGACGATGCCAAGATCAGCCTGCACCATCCGCCCAAGAGCTTCATCAATCTATAAGCCATCGTTTAAATGGCATGCCGTGAGGAAAAACCATGAAATACCGCCTGGGCGACGCCCGCGTCGAGACCCATCCCAACAGTTGGGTTGCACCGAATGCCACGCTGGTGGGCAAGGTCAAGCTGGAGGAGGGCGCCAACGTCTGGTTCAACGCGGTGTTGCGTGGCGATAACGAGCTGATCCTGATCGGCAAGAACAGCAACGTGCAGGACGGCAGCGTGATGCACACCGACATGGGCTACCCGCTGACCCTTGGCACCGGCGTGACCATTGGCCATAACGCCATGCTGCACGGCTGCACCGTCGACGACTACAGCCTGATCGGTATCAACGCAGTGATCCTCAACGGCGCCAAGATCGGCAAGCACTGCATCATCGGCGCCAACTCGCTGATCGGTGAAGGCAAGGAAATCCCCGACGGCTCGCTGGTCATGGGCTCGCCGGGCAAAGTGGTGCGTGGGCTGACCGAGGCGCAAAAGCGCATGCTTGAAGCCAGCGCCGCGCACTATGTGCATAACTCGCAGCGTTATGCCCGTGACCTGGTCGAGCAGGAATGAGCACGATTGAGCGACCGGTCGCCTCGCCCTGCGTCAGCATTTGCGCACTGAATGATGACGATATCTGCACCGGCTGCCAGCGCAATGTGGATGAAATCACGCGTTGGAGCCGCATGGACAACGCCGAGCGCCGGGTGGTGCTGGGGTTGTGCCATGAGCGGGCGGTGGCGAGTGGGATGGTGTGGATGACCCCTGGAAAATCTGGCGCCTGACAGGCCGCCATCGCAGGCAAGCCAGCTCCCACCCTTGATGTGTGAATACCCTCAAATGTGGGAGCTGGCTTGCCTGCGATGAGGCCCTGCCAGACGACATCCTTGTAATTGTGTACCCTGTGCGGCATTGCCCACAGGTCCATCCTCCATGTTTTTCCTGATCGCCTACATCAGCAGCGTCGTGCTGATCAACTTCGCCTTCTCCACCGCCCCACACCTGGACATCATCTGGTCCGCCTGGGGCGGCCTGGTATTTATCCTGCGCGACATGGTGCAAACCCGCTTCGGCCATGGCGCAATCATCGCCATGCTGGCGGCACTGGTGCTGTCCTATATCACCTCCGACCCGTCCATCGCCCTGGCCAGTGCCACGGCGTTTGCGGTGTCCGAATGCATCGACTGGCTGGTGTTCAGCATCACCAAGCGCCCGCTGCATGACCGCCTGTGGATAAGTTCGGCGCTGAGCATTCCCCTCGATACCTTTATCTTTTTCGGCCTGATCGGCGCACTGACGCCGGCGGTGGCGGGCACGGCGTTGGTGTCCAAGTTCGCCGGTGTCACCGTGGTCTGGCTGATCATGGCCTGGCGCATCCGCCGGCGGGCTGTCGCCAACTGAGGCCAATTTTTACAGTTCATGTAAAATGCCGGCCTTTCTCCCCCATGATCCGCTCCCCTGAGGACCTGAGATGACCCGAATCGGAACTCCATTGTCGCCAACCGCGACCCGCGTTTTGCTGTGTGGCTGCGGTGAGCTGGGCAAGGAAGTGGTAATCGAACTGCAACGCCTGGGCGTTGAAGTGATTGCCGTGGATCGCTACGCCAACGCGCCGGCCATGCAGGTGGCGCACCGTAGCCATGTGATCAACATGCTTGACGGGGCCGCATTGCGTGCGGTGATCGAGGCGGAGAAACCGCACTTTATCGTGCCGGAAATCGAAGCCATCGCCACCGCGACCCTGGTGGAACTGGAGGCCGAAGGCTTTACCGTCATTCCGACCGCCCGCGCCACGTCGTTGACCATGAACCGTGAAGGCATCCGTCGCCTGGCCGCCGAAGAACTGGACCTGCCGACCTCGCCGTACCACTTCGCCGACACCTTCGAAGACTACAGCAAGGCCGTCCAGGACCTGGGTTTTCCGTGCGTGGTCAAGCCGGTGATGAGTTCGTCGGGCAAGGGCCAGAGCCTGTTGCGCAGCACTGATGACGTGCAGAAAGCCTGGGACTACGCCCAAGAGGGCGGGCGTGCCGGCAAGGGCCGGGTGATCATCGAAGGTTTTATCGACTTCGACTACGAAATCACCCTGCTGACCGTGCGCCACATCGGCGGTACCACCTTCTGCGCGCCGGTAGGGCATCGCCAGGAGAAGGGCGACTATCAGGAGTCCTGGCAGCCGCAGGCCATGAGCCCGATTGCCCTGGCAGAGTCAGAGCGCGTAGCCAAAGCCGTGACCGAAGCCTTGGGCGGTCGTGGTCTGTTTGGTGTGGAGTTGTTCATCAAAGGCGATCAGGTGTGGTTCAGCGAAGTGTCGCCGCGCCCCCATGACACTGGCCTGGTGACCCTGATTTCTCAGGACCTGTCGCAGTTTGCCTTGCACGCGCGCGCCATCCTCGGCCTGCCGATCCCGTTGATCCGTCAGTTCGGGCCTTCGGCGTCTGCGGTGATCCTGGTGGAAGGGCAGTCCACCCAGACCGCATTCGCCAACCTCGGCGCCGCGCTGAGCGAGCCGGATACAGCGTTGCGTCTGTTTGGCAAACCTGAAGTGAATGGTCAGCGCCGTATGGGCGTGGCACTGGCGCGGGACGAGTCGATTGAAGCGGCTCGTGCCAAGGCGACCCGTGCTTCCAAGGCTGTTGTTGTAGAGCTCTAAGCCTCCACGCTCGTTCCCACGCTTTGCGTGGGAATGCCTCTTGTGACGCTCTGCGTCGCGCTTGGGGACGCAAAGCGTCCCTAACTGCATTCCCACGCAGAGCTTGGGAACGAGCATGGGGTCAGGCGACCTTGTTCAAATCATTATCCCGCGTCTCTTTCAGGCACAGCACTGCAATCAAACTCAGCAACGCTGCTGCCGATACATATCCCCCGACATAACTCAAACCACCCATCGCCACCAGCTTGGTCGCGAAGAACGGCGCCGCCGAGGCCCCCACGATCCCACCCAGGTTATACGCTGCCGATGCACCGGTATAACGCACGCGGGTCGGGAACAATTCCGGCAGCAGGGCGCCCATCGGTGCGAAGGTCACGCCCATCAAAAACAGCTCCAACGCCAGAAACAGCGCCACGGCCCAGGTCGAGCCATGGGTCAGCAGCGGCTCCATGGTAAAGCCCGACAGAATTGCCAGGACCGCGCCGACAATCAGCACCGGCTTGCGCCCGTAGCGATCACTGGCCAAGGCGGCCAATGGCGTTGCCAGCCCCATGAACAGCACCGCAAAGCACAGCAGGCCGAGGAAGGTTTCACGGCTGTAGCCCAAGGTGGAAACGCCGTAGCTCAACGAAAACGCCGTGGTGATGTAGAACAGCGCATAGCACACCACCATCGACGCGGCGCCCAGCAGTACCGGCAGCCAATGCTGGCTGAACAGTTCCACCAGCGGCACTTTCACGGGTTTTTCCTTGGCCACTGCATTGGCGAACACCGGCGTCTCATGCAGTTTGAGGCGCGCATACAGGCCCACCATCACCAGCGCGGCGCTGAGGATGAACGGAATGCGCCAGCCCCAGCTGCGAAATTGCTCGTCATTCAGGCTCATGGCCAAAATCAGGAACAAACCGTTGGCCGCCAGGAAGCCTATCGACGGGCCCAGTTGGGGAAACATGCCGAACCAGGCGCGCTTGCCCTTGGGGGCATTCTCGGTCGCCAGCAAGGCCGCGCCGCCCCATTCTCCACCCAGGCCGAGGCCTTGGCCGAAGCGCAGAACACACAAGAGAATCGGGGCCCAGGCGCCGATGCTGTCGTAGCCCGGCAACAAGCCGATCAAGGTGGTGCACACCCCCATCAGCAGCAGCGAAGCCACAAGGGTTGATTTACGGCCGATGCGGTCGCCGAAGTGACCGAATAACGCCGACCCCAGTGGCCGGGCGATAAAGGCGATGCCGAAGGTCAGAAACGACGCCAGCATCTGTGCGGTGCCAGAGGTCTGTGGGAAAAACACCGGGCCGATCACCAGAGCGGCAGCCGTGGCGTAGATGTAGAAATCGTAGAACTCAATGGCGGTGCCGACGATGCTCGCGGTGGCGACGCGGGCGGTCGAGTTGGCAGGTGCGGCGCTCGCGGCCTCTTGGTAGGTGGTGCTCATAACGTTATCCCTGACGGTTATTGCGCGTTTGGACGCGGATTATTATTGGTCGAACACCCATGGATCAGGGCTATGCGCGGAGCGGCTCGGGATGGGAGCAAACGCCGGTCGGACATGGTAAGGCGGTGCCAGGACACGCTGAGTGCGGGTAGCACGCGGTCGGGCGGGGCTTGGGTAAGCCGCAGGGATTATAGGAAGGGGGCTAAGGATCCAACAAGGGGCTGGTGAGGATCTATGGCCTGGAACTGGATCAATGTGGGAGCTGGCTTGCCTGCGATAGCATCACCTCGGTTCAACTGAAGGACCGAGTCGCCTGCATCGCAGGCAAGCCAGCTCCCACATTGACCGGGTTGAGCCTGCTGAGGTCAGGCGGCCACTGGCACGTGGCTGGTATGCCAGATCAATACTTTGCTCACCCGGTTGTCCTCGGTCTCGAGAATTTCCAGGCGATAGCGGCCGACTTTCAGGCACACCGCGCAATCGGGGATGGTTTCCAGCGCTTCGGTCACCAGGCCGTTGAGGGTCTTGGGACCGTCGCTGGGCAGGTGCCAGCCCAGGCTTTTGTTCAGTTCGCGGATCGAAGCGGCGCCGTCGATGATGTAGCGGCCATCGGGCTGGGCTTCGATATGCGGGTTATCCACCGCCTGATCGCTTTCGAATTCGCCGACGATCTCTTCCAGAATATCTTCCAGGGTGACGATGCCCAGCACTTCACCGTACTCGTCCACCACCATGCCCAGGCGCCGCTGTTGTTTGTGGAAGTTCAGCAGTTGCAGCTGCAACGGCGTGCTTTCCGGCACGAAGTAAGGCTCGTGGCAGGCGGCGAGCAGGGCCTCTTTGGTCAGGCTGGCGTCAGGCAGCAGGTGTTGGACCTGCCGGGTGTTGAGCACGGCCTGCACCTGGTTGATGTCGCTGTGGAACACCGGCAGGCGTGTGCGCGGCGAGGTGCGCAACTGTTCGATGATGTTTTCTATTGGCTCATCGAGGTTGATGCCGTCCACTTCACTGCGCGGCACCAGGATGTCGTTGACCGTGATGTTGTCCAGGGCATGGATACCGGGCAGGCCGGGAGTGCGGTCGGCGTCGGTATCGGGCTCTGGGTTGTCATCATGGTCGGGCAGGGGCTCGTCGCTGTTTTTCGCCACGCCGGATTTGCGTGCAAACGGGCGCAATAACAGCAGGCTGATGCCATTGAGCAGCCAGGCCAGGGGGTAGAGGATTTTCAGCGGCACGCCCAGCAATGTATTGCCAAAGCCCAGCACTGCCTGAGGGTGACGGGTGGCCAGGGCGCGGGGCAGGTAGTCGGCCAGCACCAGCAGCGCTGCGCAGGAAATCAGCCAGCCTAGCCAGGGCCCGTTTTCTGCCCAGGCATAGATTGCCAGCAGGGTGCAAAGAATCACCACGGCGGCGCGACACAGGCTGTTGCACAGGATCAGGCTATGGCGCGGGAAGCTCAGGCGGGCGGCCGCCTTGTCGCCCTGGCGGGTGCCAGGGCGCAGGGCCAGCAGGTGTTGTTGAGCAGCTTCTATGGCAGTAAACAGCGCCGCCCACAAGATCAGCAGGGCAATTACGGCGAGCATCGGCCCTAAGGGCAAGTTGTCCATGATCACTGCCCGTCAGATATGCAGGATGTATTCGCGAACCAGCTTGCTGCCGAAATAGGCCAGCATCAACAGGCAGAAACCGGCCAGGGTCCAGCGGATGGCCTTGTGCCCGCGCCAGCCGAGGCGGTTGCGCCCCCACAGCAGCACGCTGAACACGACCCACGCCAGGCACGCCAGCAAGGTTTTATGGACCAGGTGCTGGGCAAACAGGTTCTCGACGAACAGCCAGCCGGAGATCAGCGACAGTGACAGCAGGGTCCAGCCGGCCCACAGGAACCCGAACAGCAGGCTTTCCATGGTTTGCAGGGGCGGGAAGTTCTTGATCAGCCCCGACGGGTGCTTGTGCTTGAGCTGGTGATCCTGCAGCAGCAGGAGCAGGGCCTGGAACACCGCGATGGTGAACATGCCGTAGGCGAGGATGGACAGCAGGATGTGAGCGAGGATGCCCGGCTCCTCGTCGATCACCTGTACGGTGCCGGTGGGGGTGAACTGCGCCAGCAGCACCGTGAGCATTCCCAGGGGGAATAGCAGCACCAGCAGGTTCTCCACCGGAATCCGGTAGCAGGCCAGCAGCGTCAGCGCGATGACGGCCGCGGCGATCAGGCTGGCGGCGCTGAAAAAGTCCAGGCCCAGGCCGACCGGGGTCATCAGGTGGGTGAACAGGCTGGCGGCATGGGCTAGCAGGGCCAGCACGCCAAGGCCGACGAGCAGACGTTTGTCCGCTTTGGCGCCTTGGGCCAGACGAGTGCCCTGATAGAGGGTCGCAGCGGCATACAAAATGGCGGCGGCGAGGCTGGGTAGCAAACTGGGTGACAAGGGGAGCATAAATCCTGGTAGGCAAGCCCGAAAGGCGTTGAGTTTGGCACACACCTGCGTTGCACGAAAGACTCCCGGGCCAGACAGCGGGTGTGCATGGGCGCAGTCTTCGCTATAATCCGCGACCTGCCCACGCCGCAGGCTCGGCGAACGCTGTTTTTAATAGCGATTACCCCCAGCCTGGGCCGCCATTACCTCGGTCTACCTGCATTTCGATGAATAGGGCCTGAAAGGATCGCGCATGTTTGAAAACTTGACTGACCGTCTCTCGCAGACGCTGCGCCACGTTACCGGCAAGGCCAAGCTGACCGAGGACAATATTAAAGACACCCTGCGTGAAGTGCGCATGGCGTTGCTGGAAGCCGACGTGGCTTTGCCGGTGGTGAAGGACTTCGTCAACTCGGTCAAGGAGCGTGCGGTCGGCACCGAAGTGTCCCGCAGCCTGACCCCGGGCCAGGCCTTTGTGAAGATCGTCCAGGCCGAGCTCGAAAGCCTGATGGGCGCGGCCAACGAAGACCTGAACCTCAGCGCCGTGCCGCCAGCCGTCGTGCTGATGGCTGGTCTGCAAGGTGCGGGTAAAACCACCACCGCCGGCAAACTGGCGCGCTTCCTTAAAGAGCGCAAGAAGAAATCCGTGATGGTGGTGTCGGCCGACGTGTACCGTCCGGCGGCCATCAAGCAGTTGGAAATGCTCGCGGGCGAAGTGGGCGTGACCTTCTTCCCGTCCGACCTCAGCCAGAAGCCGGTCGACATCGCCAACGCGGCTATTAAAGAAGCCAAGCTCAAGTTCATCGACGTGGTCATCGTCGATACCGCCGGTCGCCTGCACATCGACGAAGAGATGATGGGCGAGATCAAGGCGCTGCATGCCGCGATCAACCCGGTCGAGACCCTGTTCGTGGTCGACGCCATGACCGGCCAGGATGCGGCCAATACCGCCAAGGCCTTTGGTGATGCACTCCCGCTGACCGGCGTGATCCTCACCAAGGTCGACGGCGACGCCCGTGGCGGTGCCGCGCTGTCGGTACGTGCCATTACTGGCAAGCCGATCAAGTTCATCGGTATGGGCGAGAAGAGCGAAGCGCTCGAGCCGTTCCACCCTGAGCGTATCGCCTCGCGCATCCTCGGCATGGGTGATGTGCTCAGCCTGATCGAGCAGGCCGAAGCCACGCTCGACAAGGACAAGGCCGACAAACTGGCCAAGAAGCTGAAGAAGGGCAAGGGCTTCGATCTCGAAGACTTCCGCGACCAGCTGCAACAGATGAAGAACATGGGCGGCCTCGGCGGCCTGATGGACAAGCTGCCCAACATCGGCGGTGTGAACCTGGCGCAAATGGGCAACGCCCAGGGCGCGGCAGAGAAACAGTTCAAGCAGATGGAAGCCATCATCAACTCCATGACCCCGGCCGAACGCCGCGACCCTGAGCTGATCAGCGGTTCGCGCAAGCGCCGGATCGCCATGGGTTCCGGCACCCAGGTGCAGGACATCGGTCGCTTGATCAAGCAGCACAAGCAGATGCAGAAGATGATGAAGAAATTCTCCGCCAAGGGCGGTATGGCCAAGATGATGCGCGGCATGGGCGGTATGTTGCCCGGCGGCGGCATGCCTAAAATGTAAAGTATTCGAGCGCAAGCCTTGCTTGCGCTCCGCCCCACAGGGATGTGGGATCTCCAGCAAACCCGCCGTTGGCGGGCGCTGACTCGCCGTTTTAACCGACGGCTCTATAGCAGATCTGAATGGCACGCTGATAGGCGCCAGAAAAAGACATTTGCAAAAGTCCGGATATTCCTTAGAATATGCGGCCTTTCGGGCACCTATGCCCGCTGTGCATTTAGATTTGCAGCACCGACTACAGGAACGATGTTCACATGCTAACAATCCGTCTTGCCCTTGGCGGCTCCAAAAAGCGCCCGTTTTACCACTTGACCGTAACCGACAGCCGCAACCCGCGTGACGGTTCGCACAAGGAACAGGTTGGTTTCTTCAACCCTGTTGCTCGTGGTCAAGAAGTTCGTCTGTCCGTGAACCAAGAGCGCGTAGCCTACTGGCTGAGCGTTGGCGCACAGCCATCCGAGCGCGTTGCAAAACTGTTGAAGGACTCGGCTAAGGCCGCAGCCTGAGCAATATGAACGCGACGCCAGCTGTTGCTGATGATTTGATCGTTATCGGCAAGATTTACTCTGTTCATGGCGTTCGCGGCGAAGTGAAGGTGTATTCCTTTACTGATCCGACTGAAAACCTGTTGCAGTACAAAACCTGGACGCTCAAGCGCGAAGGGAGTGTGAAGCAGGTTGAGCTGGTCAGTGGACGCGGGAGCGACAAGTTCCTGGTCGCAAAGCTCAAGGGTCTTGATGATCGTGAAGAAGCTCGTCTTCTGGCCGGTTATGAGATCTGCGTGCCGCGCAACCTGTTCCCTGAATTGACCGACGGCGAGTACTACTGGTACCAGCTCGAAGGTCTGAAGGTTATTGATCAACTCGGGCAATTGCTGGGGAAAATCGATCATCTTCTGGAAACCGGCGCCAATGATGTAATGGTGGTCAAGCCTTGCGCTGGCAGCCTGGATGACCGTGAACGCCTGTTGCCCTATACCGAGCAATGCGTGTTGGCCGTCGACCTGGCAGCGGGCGAGATGAAGGTGGAATGGGACGCGGACTTCTAAGCGTGGCTAATTTGCGCATTGAAGTGATCAGTTTGTTTCCCGAGATGTTTTCCGCCATCAGCGAGTACGGCATCACCAGTCGGGCGGTGAAACAGGGGCTGTTGCAGCTCACCTGTTGGAACCCGCGAGACTACACGACGGATCGACATCACACTGTGGACGATCGCCCATTTGGCGGTGGCCCGGGCATGGTGATGAAGATCAAGCCCCTGGAAGATGCGTTGGTTCAGGCCAAGGCAGCCGCCGGGGAGAAGGCGAAGGTAATTTACCTGTCCCCTCAAGGCCGTCAGCTGAAACAGGCGGCGGTACGCGAACTGGCGAATGAGGAAAGTTTGATCCTGATTGCCGGTCGCTATGAAGGCATTGACGAGCGTTTTATTGAAGCTCATGTCGATGAAGAGTGGTCGATTGGGGACTATGTCCTGTCTGGCGGCGAGCTGCCGGCGATGGTCCTGATAGATGCGGTTACACGACTGCTGCCCGGAGCTTTAGGGCATGCGGACTCCGCGGAGGAAGATTCCTTCACGGATGGTTTGCTGGATTGCCCGCACTACACCCGTCCGGAGGTGTATGTGGATCAGCGTGTTCCCGACGTATTGCTAAGTGGCAATCACGCACACATCCGGCGTTGGCGTTTACAGCAGTCCCTTGGTCGGACCTATGAACGACGCGCCGATCTTCTGGAAAGCCGCTCGCTTTCTGGAGAAGAGAAGAAGCTGCTCGAGGAATACATCCTCGCGCGGGACGATAGTTAACAACGTATCGATGGTAGGTCCATTGACTTACCTTAGGAGCACAGCATGACTAACAAAATCATCCTTGCACTCGAAGCAGAGCAGATGACCAAAGAGATCCCTACCTTTGCCCCGGGCGACACCATTGTCGTTCAGGTGAAAGTGAAGGAAGGCGACCGTTCGCGTCTGCAAGCGTTCGAAGGCGTGGTAATCGCCAAGCGTAACCGTGGTGTGAACAGTGCTTTCACTGTTCGTAAAATCTCCAACGGTGTTGGCGTAGAGCGTACTTTCCAGACCTACAGCCCGCAAATCGACAGCATGGCCGTCAAGCGTCGCGGTGACGTACGTAAAGCCAAGCTGTACTACCTGCGTGACCTGTCCGGTAAAGCAGCTCGCATCAAGGAAAAACTGGCTTAAGTCCAGCTTCCCGATGCAGAAAAAAGCAGCCTACGGGCTGCTTTTTTGTGCCTGAAATTTGCCTATCTGCCGGTATTGACCCATGACCACCCGCCTCGAAGAAATCCAGCGCCGCACCGACCTGTCCGTCACCCACGTGACCAAGGCCGTGTTCCCGCCCACCACCAACCATCACAACACCCTGTTCGGCGGCACTGCCCTGGCCTGGATGGACGAAGTGTCGTTCATCACCGCCACGCGTTTCTGTCGCTTACCTTTGGTGACGGTCTCCACCGACCGTATCGACTTCAACCATGCGATCCCGGCTGGCTCTATCGTTGAGCTGATCGGTCGGGTGATCAAGGTCGGCAACACCAGCCTCAAGGTCGAGGTTGAAGTGTTCGTCGAGAGCATGAGCGCTGATGGCCGTGAAAAGGCGATCCAGGGCGTATTCAGCTTTGTCGCGATTGACGCAGATAAACGCCCTGTCCCAGTACTGCCTGGCTTTGTTGACTGATTACTCGGCGGTGCTGGCCTGCGGTTGAATGACCGCCAGCAAGGTCCAGCCCGCTACGGGCTTCAAATTGCTCTCGGGCGAGACCACGTGCACCCAGCCGCTGGTGTCCCTGGCAAACAGCAAGGTGGCGCGCTCGCCGTGCAACGCCTGGTACTGCTCCCAGCCAAAGCCGTCGGTGAGGCTGGTGCTGTACAACTCGGCGCCTTGGCCCAGCAGGCTGGCCAATTTGGTGTAGCTCAAGGGTTGGCTGCCCAGCAAGTGTCCGCGGTGTTCATGACTGGCCTTGTGCTTGTCGGTGCGACGGTTTTCCTGGCTGCTGGCCAGGGCGAACAGGCGATGGCCGAAGTCATGGCGAAAACGCATGGTGGCCAAGGCATTCAGTTCGCCAGAAGGCGAGAGGGCGAGCAGGTGCCCCAGGCCGACCAGGTCCAGATGGGATTCGGCATGCTGGGAGGCCGGGTTGCCGAAGTACGTAGGCAAGCCTTCCATACGACTGGCGCGGATGTTTTCCCAGCTGGAATCCGTCAGCAACACGCGGCTGCCCAATTGCTGCAACGCCTTGCCGAGTGCTCGCGCCGGGCCGTTCGCACCCACGATCAAAAAGCCGCTAGGCGCCGGCTCAGCGACTTTGAGCAGGCGGGCCAAGGGGCGTGCCGTGGCGCTTTGCAGCACCACGGTGCCGATGATCACCGCGAAGGTCAGCGGCACCAGCAACAACGCGCCTTCGTGGCCAGCCTCATCCAGGCGGATCGCAAAGATCGCTGACACCGCCGCCGCCACAATGCCCCGTGGGGCGATCCAGGCCAGCAGTGCGCGCTCGCGCCAGTTCAACCCCGAGCCAAAGGTCGAAAGCGCCACGTTCAACGGGCGTGCAATGAATTGGATGATCAACAGCAGGATCAACACGAACGGCCCCAGGGCGATCATGGCGTTCAGGTCCAGGCGTGCCGCCAGCAGGATAAACAGCCCGGAAATCAGCAACACGCTGAGGTTTTCCTTGAAGTGCAGGATGTGCCGTACATCCACGCCTTTCATGTTCGCCATCCACATGCCCATCAGCGTGACCGCCAGCAGGCCGGACTCATGCATCACCTGGTTGGAAGCGATGAAGATACCCAGCACGCCCGCCAGTGTCGCCAGGTTATGCAGGTATTCCGGCAACCACTGGCGGCGCATGATCTGCCCCAGTACCCAGCCACCGGCGATGCCGAACAGGCTGCCGCAGAGGATGACGCCGCCGAAGGTCAGCAGGCTGTGGCTCAAACCATCGCCCGACGCACTGGCGATGATAAAGCTATACACCACTACCGCCAGCAGTGCGCCAATCGGGTCGATGACGATGCCTTCCCAGCGCAGGATATTGGCGATGGACGCTTTGGGGCGCACCACACGCAACATGGGCACGATCACGGTTGGGCCGGTGACCAGTGTCAGGGTGCCGAACAGCAGTGCCAGCATCCAGTCGAAACCCAGTAGCCAGTGGGTGGCCAGGGTGATCACCGCCCAGGTCGAGAGTGCGCCGACGGTGACCAGCCGGTGGACGACGCTGCCGATTTCCTTCCATTCCGACAGGTGCAGGGTCAGGCTGCCCTCAAACAGGATCAGCGCCACTGCCAACGACACCAATGGCATCAACAGAGGGCCGAACATTTCCTGCGGGTCGAGCCATCCGAGTATCGGCCCTGCCAGAATCCCGCTCAGCAGAAGAAACAGAATCGCCGGCAGTTTCAGGCGCCAGGCCAGCCACTGGCAGCCGAGTGCGGCCACGCCAATACCGCCAAAAGCCAACAAAATCTGTTGTTCGTTCATTAAAGCTTCCTGTTCCTTGAATTAGCGGGCTATGAAAGACTAATGGCTCTTGCCACAGTTCACTAAATAATTCGCGTATTGCCTTGTGCTGCGTTGCTTGAGTGCCCATGCCTGCCATTGACCATCCCCTGATCGACCGCTTCCTCGACGCCCTCTGGTTGGAAAAAGGCCTGTCGGACAACACACGCCAGGCCTACCGCAGTGACCTGGCGCTGTTTAACGGCTGGCTGCAGGAGAAAAAACTTGAGCTGAAAAATGCCGGGCGCGAGCTGATCCTCGATCACCTGGCCTGGCGCCTGGAGCAGAACTACAAACCGCGCTCCACTGCGCGATTCCTCTCCGGCGTGCGTGGCTTTTATCGCTACCTGCTGCGGGAAAAACTCATTGCCGTCGACCCGACCCTACAAATCGACATGCCGCAACTCGGCAGGCCGTTGCCAAAATCCTTGTCGGAAGCCGACGTCGATGCCCTGCTCGCGGCCCCAGACCTGAGCGAGGCCATCGGCCAGCGCGACCGCGCGATGCTTGAGGTGCTGTATGCCTGCGGCCTGCGCGTCACCGAACTGATCAGCCTGACGCTGGAGCAGGTCAACCTGCGCCAGGGCGTGTTGCGCGTGATGGGCAAGGGCAGCAAGGAGCGGCTGGTGCCCATGGGCGAGGAGGCGATTGTGTGGGTCGAGCGCTACATGCGCGATGCGCGCCACGAACTGCTGGGTGGGCGCCCCAGCGACGTGCTGTTCCCCAGCCAGCGCGGCGAGCAGATGACCCGCCAGACCTTCTGGCACCGCATCAAGCACCAGGCCAAAGTGGCCGGGATCGGCAAGGCGCTGTCACCCCACACCTTGCGCCATGCCTTCGCCACCCACTTGCTCAACCACGGCGCGGATTTGCGCGTGGTACAGATGCTGCTCGGCCACAGCGACTTATCCACAACCCAGATCTACACCCATGTGGCACGCGCACGTTTGCAGGACATGCACGCCAAGCACCACCCGCGCGGATAAAACCGTCAGAAATGGCCCATTTTAGCTGTCGCGGTCTGCCCTCCCGCCCAACTGTGGTAGGCTTTGCCGGTTCGCAAAGGGGACGGCACCCGTTGTGTTCCAGATCAGTATTCTGCTCCCGTCCCTGCCTCTGCCTTCAGGAGTTCCCATGCGCTTGACCCAGATTATTGCCGCCGCAGCCATTGCGTTGGTTTCCACCTTTGCGGTCGCCGATGATGCGGCCGAGCAAACCATTCGCAAGAGCCTGGCCAACCTGGCGCTCGACACCCCGATCGAAAGCATCAGCGCCAGCCCCATGGCCGGCCTGTATGAAGTCAAGCTCAAGGGCAGCCGTGTGCTGTACGCCAGTGCCGATGGCCAGTACATCGTCCAGGGCTACCTGTTCCAGCTCAAGGACGGCAAGCCGGTCAACCTGACCGAGAAGGCCGAGCGCCTGGGTGTGTCCAAGCTGATCAACGGTATCCCGGTGGCTGAAACCGTGGTGTACCCGGCCATCGGCGAGACCAAGACCCACATCACCGTGTTCACCGACACCACCTGCCCGTACTGCCACAAGCTGCACGCTGAAATCCCGGCACTGAACAAGCTGGGCGTGGAAGTGCGCTACGTCGCGTTCCCGCGCCAGGGCCTGGGTTCGCCGGGTGACGAGCAGTTGCAAGCCGTATGGTGTTCGGCCGACAAAAAGGCGGCCATGGACAAGATGGTCGACGGCAAGGAAATCAAATCGGCCAAATGCGCCAACCCGGTTTCCAAGCAGTTCGCCCTGGGCCAGTCCATTGGTGTGAACGGTACACCGGCCATCGTTTTGGCCGACGGCCAGGTGATTCCGGGCTACCAGCCGGCGCCGCAAGTTGCCAAACTGGCACTGGGTGCCAAGTAAGCATTTATCGTTGAGCCTTTGACGATCATGGCCCGCCGAACCGTCGGCGAGTCATTAATTGAGAGCCGCAGTTGTGCGGCTGTTTTCACGGCCGACCTAGCGTCGGCCGTTTCATGGGGAGTTCTTCAGTGAAACCGGTCAAAGTAGGCATCTGTGGGTTAGGGACCGTCGGTGGCGGTACCTTCAACGTACTTCAGCGTAACGCTGAAGAAATTTCCCGCCGCGCAGGTCGCGGGATTGAAGTGGCGCAGATTGCCACGCGTTCGCCAAAGCCTCAGTTCGAAACGACCGGTATTGCGATTACCAACGATGTGTTCGCCGTGGCCACCAACCCTGAGATCGATATCGTCATCGAACTGGTTGGCGGCTACACCGTGGCCCGCGAGCTGGTGCTCAAGGCCATCGAAAACGGCAAGCACGTGGTCACCGCCAACAAGGCGCTGATCGCCGTGCACGGCAACGAAATCTTCGCCAAGGCCCGCGAGAAAGGCGTGATCGTGGCGTTCGAAGCCGCGGTGGCCGGTGGTATCCCGGTGATCAAGGCGATCCGTGAAGGCCTGTCCGCCAACCGCATCAACTGGGTGGCCGGCATCATCAACGGCACCGGTAACTTCATCCTCACCGAAATGCGCGAGAAGGGCCGTACCTTCGAAGACGTGCTGGCCGAAGCCCAGGCCCTGGGTTACGCCGAAGCCGACCCGACCTTCGACGTGGAAGGCATCGACGCGGCCCACAAGCTGACCATCCTGGCGTCCATCGCTTTTGGTATCCCGCTGCAATTCGACAAGGCCTACACCGAAGGCATCACCAAGCTGACCACCGCCGACGTGAACTACGCCGAAGCCCTGGGCTACCGCATCAAGCACCTGGGCGTAGCGCGCAGCACCCCGGCCGGTATCGAATTGCGGGTGCACCCGACGCTGATCCCGGCCGACCGCCTGATCGCCAACGTCAATGGCGTGATGAACGCGGTGATGGTCAACGGTGACGCCGCCGGTTCCACCCTGTTCTACGGCGCCGGTGCCGGCATGGAGCCGACCGCTTCGTCAGTGATCGCCGACCTGGTGGACGTGGTTCGCGCCATGACCAGCGACCCGGAAAACCGTGTGCCGCACCTGGCCTTCCAGCCGGACTCGCTGTCGGCCCACCCGATCCTGCCGATCGAAGCCTGCGAAAGTGCCTACTACCTGCGCATCCAGGCCCAGGACCATCCAGGCGTGCTGGCCCAGGTGGCCAGCATCCTGTCGGAGCGCGGTATCAACATCGAGTCGATCATGCAGAAGGAAGTCGAGGAACAAAACGGCCAGGTGCCGATGATCCTGCTGACCCACCGCGTGCTCGAACAGCACATCAACGATGCCATCCATGCCCTCGAAGCCCTGCAAGGCGTGGTCGGCCCGGTGGTGCGCATTCGCGTCGAGCACTTGAACTAACCGATTTGTTCCAGGGGCCCCGTCCATTCGGCGGCCCCTGTTCGAGAATGTTTTAGAGGAGCCAGTCATGCGTTACATCAGCACCCGCGGCCAGGCACCGGCCCTGAATTTCGAAGACGTTCTGCTGGCAGGCCTTGCCACCGACGGCGGCCTGTATGTGCCGGAAAACCTGCCACGCTTCACCCAGGAAGAAATCGCCTCCTGGGCCGGCCTGCCGTATCACGAGCTGGCTTTCCGAGTGATGCGCCCGTTCGTCACCGGCAGCATTCCGGATGCGGATTTTAAAAAGATCCTGGAAGAGACGTACGGCGTGTTTGCCCATAGCGCCATCGCACCTCTGCGCCAGTTGAACGGCAACGAGTGGGTACTGGAGCTGTTCCACGGCCCGACCCTGGCGTTCAAGGACTTCGCCCTGCAACTGCTCGGTCGCCTGCTCGACTACGTGCTGGAAAAGCGCGGCGAGCGCGTGGTGATCATCGGCGCCACCTCCGGCGACACCGGCTCGGCGGCCATCGAAGGGTGCAAGCACTGCGAAAACGTCGATATCTTCATCCTGCACCCGCACAAGCGCGTGTCGGAGGTGCAACGTCGGCAGATGACCACCATCTTCGGTGAGAACATTCACAACATCGCCATCGAAGGCAACTTCGACGACTGCCAGGAAATGGTCAAGAACAGCTTCGCTGACCAGAGCTTCCTCAAGGGCACGCGTCTGGTGGCGGTGAACTCGATCAACTGGGCGCGGATCATGGCCCAGATCGTCTACTACTTCCATGCATCGCTGCAGTTGGGCGGCCCGGCGCGTTCGGTGTCGTTCTCGGTGCCGACCGGCAACTTCGGCGACATCTTCGCCGGTTACCTGGCACGCAACATGGGCCTGCCGATCAACCAGTTGATCGTCGCCACCAACCGCAACGACATCCTGCATCGCTTCATGAGCGGCAACCAGTATGTGAAGGAAACCCTGCACGCCACGCTGTCGCCGTCCATGGACATCATGGTCTCGTCGAACTTCGAACGCTTGCTGTTCGACATGCACGGTCGCAACGGCGCAGCCCTGGCCGAGTTGATGAACAGCTTCAAGCAAGGTGGCGGTTTCAGCGTCGAGCAAGAGCGCTGGACCGAAACCCGCAAGCTGTTCGATTCCCTGGCCGTGGACGATGCGCAGACCTGCGAAACCATCGCGCAGGTCTATGCCGAAACCGGCGAAGTGCTCGACCCGCACACGGCTATCGGCGTGAAAGCCGCCCGCGAATGCCGCCGCAGCCTGGATATTCCAATGGTGATCCTCGGTACCGCGCACCCGGTCAAGTTCCCGGAAGCGGTCGAGAAAGCCGGCATTGGCAAGGCCCTGGAGTTGCCGGAGCATTTGACCGACCTGTTCGAGCGCGAAGAGCGCTGCACCGTATTGGCCAATGACCTGAAGACAGTGCAGGCGTTTGTCAGCCAGCATGGCAATCGGGGCAAACCGCTCTAATCAAGAATGGGGTAGCGGGTTTGTGTGGGAGCTGGCTTGCCTGCGATGCAGGCGCCTCGGTACGACTGAATACCCAGGCGTCTGCATCGCGGGCAAGCCCGGCTCCCACATTCAGCTAACTCACCCGCTGACCCTGAGGCGGATATCAGGCTGCTACAGGTATGCATTCAGCTTTTTGCAGTCGGCCAAGCCCGTCCTCGTGACGGGCTTTTTCATTCTGGCGAGCCATACTTGCCCAGTCGCCCAATCAAGGAAACCCAACCGGTGCAGGTGTTGATCCAATGGACGTTGAAGCTGGTGTGCCTGTTGTGGCTCATCCAGGTGCCCATGAGCCTGGCCGCCGTCAGCCTGCCGTTCAAACTGGTCCCGGCGTTTATCCCGCTTGAACCTATGCCGCTGGCGCCAACGGAGCAGCAGTGGTTGGCGGCGCATCGGACACTCAAAGTGGGTATCTCGATAGATGACTACCAGCCGATCGATATCACCCGCGACCGCAATCGCTACCAGGGCATCAGCGCCGATTATTTGAGCCTGGTTGGCGCGCGGCTGGGTGTGCCCATGCAAGTGCTGGGCTTCTCCGAGCGCGCCCAGGCGGTCGAAGCGCTGCGCAACGGCACCATCGACATTCTCACCAGTGCCAATGGTTACGAGCGTGACGTACCTGGCCTGCAATTCACCCCGGACTACATGCCCGACCGCTCGGTGGTGGTGCTGCGTCGCGACGATACCCAAGGCGACGATCTGGCCGGCAAGAAGCTGGTGTTGCTCGACGGCTACGCCAACGTGCAGAAGGTGCACGCGGCGTATCCCGACAGCCACATCATGCTCGCCCCCAACCTCTACAGCGGCCTCGAAGCCTTGAAGCAAGGTGACGTCGATGCGTTTATCGGCAACGAAGTGATTGTGCGCGCCTATAAATCGCTGCGGCCTTACCTGGGGTTGCAGATCAAGGAGCAGAGCCGGCTGGCGCCCATCGGTTTTGCCTTCGCCACCCGCCAGGCAGATCCGTTGTTGGGGGCCATGATGAATCGCGCGCTGGCAAGCCTCGACGAGTCGGTGCAGCGCGAAATTCTTGCGCGCTGGACCACCGGGCTCGGCGTCGGTATCAGTGGTGAGCGCGTTGCGTTGTCGGCGTCGGAACAGGCCTGGGTGCGTGAGCATCCCCATGTCGTGGTGGTGGCCCAGCAGATGTCGCCTTACATTTTCAGGGACAAGGACGGCCAGTGGGTTGGCCTGAATGTCGACCTGTTGAATCGCATCTCGCGCATGACCGGTTTGCAGTTCGTCTATGAAGAGGTGGGTTCTACTGCGCAAACCCTGGAATGGCTGGAAACCGGCCGGGCACAGATGAACACGACCCTGGCTGTGAATCAGGAGCGCAGTGCGTTGCTCAACTTCAGTCATGGTTTTGGCGGGTCCGGCTGGGTGTTTATCGAACGTGCCGATGCCTCGCCCCTGACGGGCTTGAAGCAGTTGGACGGCAAGGTGCTGGCGCTGCCGGCACGTCATGTATTGGAAAATGATATTCGCCATGCGCATCCGAACATCACCTTGCGCCTGGTAGACAATTACAACCAGGCCCGTGAGCTGGTACGACGGGGCGAGGCGGCCGCTACCATTCAAACTGAAGTGGAAGTGCAGAGTTACCCGGAAGATGGTCTGCGTATCGGACGCAGTGTCGATGGCAAGTGGTCGTCCAACTGCCTGTCGGTGCGCAAGGACCAACCTGAGCTGCTGAGCATTCTGAACAAGGCCCTGGAGGCGTTGCCGGTGGCTGAGCTGAGTGCGTTGCGCCTGCGTTGGATCGGTGCCGTGGCGATTCCGCTGCCGGCCTGGCAACGCGTACCGCCATGGGCCTATTGGACGGTGGCCACGGCGCTGCTGTTTGTGTTGGTGTCGCTGGTGTGGAACAGCCGGCTCAAGCGCCAGATTCGCCAACGGCTGGAGGCCGAGCAACGGCTCAACGACCAGTTGGCGTTCAAGCGCGCACTGCTCGACGGCATGCCCAACCCGCTGTTCGTCCGCGACCTGGACGGGCGCCTGGTGACCTGCAATAAAAGTTATGAACAGCAATTGGCGACCCGGCTGGAGCTGATCCAGGGCCTGACGCTGATGGAGAGCAAGGTCGTGCCCGACGCCACAGCGGCGCGGCTGCACGAAGGCCACATGGAGCAATTGGCCACGCAGCAGCCGTTGTTTGTCGACCGGCAATTGGAACTCAACGGCGGCAGTTATCACGTCTACCAGTGGACCGTGCCTTTTTTTGACGCCCAGGGCCGCCTGCAGGGGTTGTTGGGCGGTTGGATCGATATCAACGAACGCAAAGACCTGGAGCGCCAGTTGATGGACGCACGCCAGGCCGCCGACGAAGCGAACTACGCCAAAAGTGCATTTCTCTCGGCCTTGAGCCACGAGATTCGCACTCCCATGACTGCCATCATTGGCTTGCTCGAACTGGAGCAAGAGCGTTGCCTGGCAAGCGGCCAGCCGGTTTCCGAGGCGCTGCAGGTGGCCCATCGTTCGGCGCGCGAGCTGATTGCGCTGATGGGCGACAGCCTGGACTTGGCCAAGATCGAGGCCGGCCACCTGCAACTGGCGCCACAGACCACCGAGTTGAAGCGTTTTTTCGAGGGCATTCAGAGCCTGTTCGAAGCCACAGCGCAAAAGAAGGGCCTGCACCTGACCCTGGCGTTTGATCCGGCTGCTCAGGGTTATTACTGGTTCGACCCGCTGCGGTTACGCCAGGTGATGCACAACCTGTTGGGCAATGCGCTCAAATTTACCGAGCGGGGCGGGGTTCACCTCAGCGTGACCTGCCAACGGGATGAGACCGATACCGAATACCTGCACCTGTGCGTCAAGGACAGCGGCCCAGGCATCAGCGCCGAGCAACAGCCGCGGGTGTTCAAGCCGTTTACCCAAGTGAGCGCCCTGACCGCTGCGCAACACGGTGGCACCGGGCTGGGCCTGAGTATCTGCAAGCAACTGGTGGAATTGATGGGCGGCAGCATTCACCTCGACAGCGTGGTGGGCGAGGGGACGGTGGTGTGCATTGACCTGCGCCTGGACCGGGTCAGCACCGATGATGTGCCGGCAACGCCCACCGCGACGTTGTCACCGACGGGGCGCAGCCTGTCGATACTGGTGGTGGATGATTTGGCGGCCAACCGCCTGGTGCTGGCGCAGCAGTTGCAGTTCCTCGGTCATCAAGTGGTCGCCCTGGAGTCGGCCGAGGCCGCGTTGCAACGCTGGCGTGAGCAGCGTTTTGACGTGTTGGTCACCGATTGCCAGATGCCCGGCATGTCCGGTTATGCCTTGAGTGCGACGATACGGCGCCTCGAAGCCGAGGAGCAACGGCCTCGTAGCGCGCTGGTGGGTTGCACCGCGAACGCCATGAAAGATGAACAACGCCGCTGCGAGGACGCCGGTATGGATGAACTGCTGGTCAAGCCGGTGACCTTGGAACACTGGACCCAAGTGCTGGCACGCCTGGCACCCCAGCGTTCGTTCGATATCCAGGCCCTGCGCACCATGACCCAGGCCGATGGCCCGGTGCTGCAAAGCATGTTGCAGGAACTGGCCAAGAGCCTGGACCACGAACACGAGGTGTTGGCGGGTGCCCTGGCCGAGCGCGACGTGGCACGCTTGAATGCATCGCTGCACCGGCTCAAGGGCATTTGCTCGCTGGTGGACGCACTGCCACTGGCCAAGGCCTGTGTCGCCCTTGAGCAATGCGCCCGTGAACAGCGCGGCGCCGAGCTTGAAGAACCCTGGTTGCGCTTGTCCGAGGTGCTCAAGGCGTTTCGTCGCGACCTGCAACCTCATCTGGATGCGTAACCCAGCCCGTATGCCGATCAGCCAAGCGAACGCAATGCTCAAGGCAACGACGATCAAATGTGGGAGCTGGCTTGCCGGCGATAGCGGTAGTGCAGTAACAGATGTAGCGACTGACACACCGCCTTCGCAGGCAAGCCAGCTCCCACAGGAGGTCTGCGCTTGACCGACAAGGCTTGCCCCTCCCACATTTAAAGAAGCTTTTAGGACACGTCCTATGGGACACGGCGCAGCGTATGGCTACTGTGCAGGTCTTTCTCTGTACCGACACCCTTACCCATGCGATCCCTGAACGTCCTGATCCTCGAAGACAACCCGTTTCAACTGATGGCCCTGCACCAGATGCTCAATGCCAACGGTGTGTTCAATGTGCGGGCCGCGGAAACGGTCGAAATTGCCCGCCAGTCCCTGGACAGCAAAGGCCCGGTGGATATCGCCATCTGCGACCTGTACCTGGAGCAGGGCGATGGCCTGGCGTTGATCCGTGAGTTGGCCGAACGCCGCCTGGCCCAGGTGTTGATCTTGCTCAGCAACGCCGAGCCCGACGTGCTGGAAGGCGTGGCGAACATGGCTCGCCAATTGGGGCTCAAGGTCTTGGCGTGCTTGCCCAAGCCGGCCTCGGCCAAGCTGATCGGGCAAGTATTGAGCGATTGTCAGGAGCACTTGCGTCCAGGGCCAGCGGTGCTGTCCTGGGAGCGCGTCCGTCAACTGCTGAGCTTGAGCGAGCAGGAACAACTGCCGCCCTCGGCGGATGTCAGCCAGGCGACTATCGCAGCCTGTGGCAGGGTCTGGTACCAGCCCATCGTCAGTCAGGCCGGTGTGTTGCAAGGGGTGGAGGCGCTGGCGCGTTGGCAGTTGCAGGACGGTGAGCTATTGCTGCCTGACGAGTTCCTGCCAGTGCTGGAGTTTGCCGGCATGGAAGAGGCGTTTACCTGGCATGTGCTGGAGCAGGCGCTTGGCCTGGCGAACCAGGTGATGGGCGAAAGCGGCCGAGTGCTGCCGGTAGCTGTGAACATTCCCGGGCGTATGCTGGAGCGCGAGCACTTCCCCCAGGTGCTGCAAGGTTTGCTGCAACTTCATGGTGTGCCCGCCCATAGCCTGACCCTGGAGTTGGTGGAAACCTCGACGCTGAAAACCGACAGCGCCCATGTCACTGGGTTGCTGCGCTTGCGCATGTTGGGTTGCCAGTTGTCCATCGGCGACTTCGGCATGGGCGGCACCAGCCTGCAGCATTTGCTGGAACTGCCTTTTACCGAGCTGAAAATTCCCCCGGCGTTTGCCTGTGGGATGGCCAATGATGATCGCAAGGCCGCTGTGGTGGCGGGCGCCATGAGCATGGCGGCGCGCCTGGATGTCGCCGTGGTGGTCACCGGCGTGGAAACCGCCGCCGATTATCACGCCGTGGGCGAACTGGGCGCGGCGTGGCTGCAAGGTTGCTTTATCGCCCGGCCGATGGAGGCCGAGACGCTCAAGCAATGGATGGCGTTCCAGGCTAGGCCAGCCCGTGTTCCTGCACGTAAATAAACAGGGCGGCATCGTTGACCAGCCCCAGCTTGCGCATGGCGCTGACTTTTTGCGCGCTGACGGTCTGCTTGCTGCGGTGCAGGTGCGCGGCGATCTCGCCCACCGTCATGCCACTGGCCAACAGGCGAATCACCTCCAGTTCCCGGGGTGACAGGTGCTCCTGGGAGTGCAGGCGATCAGCGCCGACTTCCCCGGCCAGGCTCAGCGCCTGGCGGATGGTCTGGGCCACATAGGTACGTTGCTGGCGAACCTGGCGGATCGCCTGGGGCAGCTCATCGGCCAGGCTGGCCTTGCTCAGCAAGCCCATCACGCCCAACGCCAGGATGGAATGAAACAACCCGGCATTGTTGAGCATGGTCACCACCACAATGGGCAGGTGCGGATAGTGCCGGCGCAGTTGCTCGATCAAGCGCAACCCGTCGGCTTGGGGCTCGACGGGCATCATGAAGTCGGTCACCACCACATCGCAGGCACAGTGTTGCAACAACGCACTGAGGGCCTGGGGGGAATTGGCCTCGCCGACGATGCTGATGTGCGTGTCACGCTCGAGCACGGCGCGCAGGCCAATCAGGAAAATCGGGTGATCGTCGGCAATCACGATACGCAAGGGCGGTTCAGACGCAGCTCTCAAGGCAGGCTCCCGGGACAATCCAGGGATTCTAGCCTGTGCGCCGTTGTTTTTTCTCTGTCATCTTTTCCGTGCATGCTCGTTTTCCTCAAGCAGTGGATTACACAAAAGGTAGAACTTTCTGCTTTGAGCACGGGTCACTTGAATGTCAGCCTCTTCGTGACATTTTTGTTTTTCGAACCTTTTTCGAATGATTGAGTGGTGATCGAGATGGAAAGTATCAACCTATTGCTCAGCCAAGCACTGAGCCCTTATCAGGTTACGCTGACCTCTGCCGGTATGCGCGACGACTGCCTGGTAACCGTGAAGAACCCCGGTGGCGCCATCGTGGTTGAACGTGAAGTCGATCGTGCGCAATTGAGCGACAAGCGCGCGCTGGTGGATGTGGTGGATTGCCTGCTCCGCGACCTGAAAATCGCCGAAGGGCGCCTGGAACCTTCAGTCATCGCTGCCTTGCGCAACGCCTCCCAAACCCGTGGCGGCGCACTGGCATGAAACATTAACTTTCTTCGGAACCTTCCTACAAGGTGGTCAGTCAGAGTTTGTAACAGCAAGAGCAGGCATTGTGCTCCGGTGTTTGTCGCTTGCTGTGCGGGTCTTTTTGTAGACCACGTTTAACCCCGAGTTGTCTCCCCACTGCTCGGGGTTTCTTTTTGCCTGGGATTTGTCAGATCGCGCCATCCTCGCGCAGGCGAGTGATAGCCGCCGCGTCGTAGCCCAAGGCATTGAGCACCAGGCTGTTGTGTTCACCCAGTTGCGGGCCGACCCATTCGCAGCTGCCCGGTGTGTCCGAGAGCTTGGGCACGATGCCGGGCATCTTGAAGTCCTTGCCGCCCGGCAACTGCGCCTTGAGGAACATTTCCCGGGCCAGGAATTGCGGGTCGCCCAGCATGTCTTCGGCGCTGTAGATGCGGCTGGCGGGCACCTCGGCTTTGTTCAGATGCTCAATCACCTGGTCGAGAGACAGCGAATTGACCCAGCGATCAATCACGCCGTACAGCTCATCGCGGCGAGCGTCACGCCCGTCATTGCTGGCCAGTGCAGGGTCGTCCGCCAAGTCGTCACGGCCGATCACCCGCATGAAGCGCTTGAAGATTGCATCGCCATTGGCGCCGATCTGCACATGCTTGCCGTCTGCGGTGGTGTGGATCGAGGACGGGGTGATACCGGGCATGATGTTGCCGGTGCGCTCACGGATAAACCCGAACACATCGAACTCGGGGATCATGCTTTCCATCATGGCGAAGATGGCTTCATACAGCGCCACATCCACCACCTGGCCCAAGCCGCCGTTGACTTCGCGGTGACGCAGCGCCATCAGCGCGCCGATCACTGCCCACAACGCGGCAATCGAGTCGCCGATGGAAATCCCGGTGCGCACCGGCGGGCGGTCCTCGAAGCCGGTGATATAGCGCAAGCCGCCCATGGACTCGCCCACCGCGCCAAACCCCGGCTGGTCCTTCATCGGTCCCGTCTGGCCGAAGCCCGAGAGGCGTACCATCACCAGCTTGGGGTTGAGGGCGTGCAGGGTTTCCCAGCTCAGGCCGAGTTTTTCCAGCACGCCTGGGCGGAAGTTTTCAATCAGGATGTCGGCGTCGGCCAACAGTTGCTTGAGGATCGCCAGGCCTTCAGGGTGCTTGAGGTTGAGGGTCAGCGACTGCTTGTTGCGCGCCTGTACGAACCACCACAGCGAAGTGCCTTCATACAGCTTGCGCCATTTGCGCAGCGGGTCGCCGCCGTCCGGGGATTCGACCTTGATCACCTCGGCGCCGAATTCAGCGCAAATGCGTGAGGCAAACGGGCCGGCGATCAAAGTGCCCAGTTCAATGACTTTCAGGCCGGCAAGTGGTTTGGCAGTGAGCGACATGGGGATCCTTACGAGCGCGGGACGATGATGTCCTGCTTTTTAACATAGGCGAGCCGCCCGGATGCAGCGCAGTATTCGTTCAATGCCCTCGCCATCGGTTAGACTGGCCGCCTTTCCTTGTCTTTAGAAGCCCGTTCATGGCCCAGCCGTCCACGACCTACAAATTCGAACTCAACCTCACCGACCTCGACCGCTCGGTGTACGAGAGCGTCAAACAGACCATCGCCCGCCACCCTTCGGAAACCGAAGAGCGCATGACCGTGCGCCTGCTGGCCTACGCCCTCTGGTACAACGAGCAGTTGGCGTTCGGGCGTGGCCTGTCGGATGTAGACGAACCGGCCCTGTGGGAAAAAAGCCTGGATGATCGGGTTTTGCACTGGATCGAAGTCGGCCAGCCAGATGCCGACCGCCTGACCTGGTGTTCGCGCCGCACCGAACGCACCAGCCTGCTGGCCTATGGCAGCCTGCGCGTGTGGGAAGGCAAGGTGGTGCCGGTGGCCAACAACCTGAAAAACGTGCACATCGCTGCCGTGCCCCAGGAAGTCTTGGAGACCCTGGCCAAGGACATGCCGCGGGTGATCAAGTGGGACGTGATGATCAGCGAAGGCACGATCTTTGTGACCGATGACCGTGGCCAGCATGAAGTGCAACTGCAATGGCTGGTCGGCGAGCGCGGTTGAAAAGGTGGGAGCTGGCTTGCCTGCGAGGGCATCCACTCGGTGTGTCTGATGTACCGAGTCGTATGCATCGCAGGCAAGCCAGCTCCCACACTTGATCTCTGCTGCGTTCACTCTCTGTGTTTAACCGATGTATTAGAAGAGAAGCTCCCGTCACCCCATGCGTATCGATCCCCGCCCATTGCCCGCCGTCCTGCCTTTTCTCGGTGAACTGCCGCCGCTGTTGACCCGCCTTTACGCCGCACGCGGGGTGCAGTCGGAGGCCGAGCTGGACAAGAGCCTGGCGCGGTTGATTCCCTATCAGCAGCTCAAGGGCATCGATGCGGCGGTGGACTTGCTGGTGACGGCCCTGGAGCAACGCCAGCGCATCCTGATCGTCGGTGACTTCGACGCCGATGGCGCCACGGCGAGTACCGTGGGCACCCTGGGCCTGCGTTTGCTTGGCGCGGCCCATGTCGATTACCTGGTGCCCAACCGCTTCGAATACGGCTACGGCCTGACCCCGGAAATCGTCGCGGTGGCGCTGGAGCGCGAGCCGCAGTTGCTGATCACCGTGGACAACGGTATCTCCAGCGTCGAAGGCGTGGCGGCGGCGAAAGCGGCGGGGTTGCAGGTGCTGGTGACCGACCACCACTTGCCCGGCGATGAACTGCCGGCCGCTGACGCCATCGTCAATCCTAACCAGCCGGGCTGCACATTTCCCAGCAAGGCCCTGGCCGGCGTCGGCGTGATCTTCTATGTATTGATGGCCCTGCGTGCACGGTTGCGCAGCCTGGGTTGGTATGACAACAAGCCCCAGCCGAACATCGGTGAACTGCTTGATCTGGTGGCCCTGGGCAGCGTCGCTGACGTGGTGCCGCTGGACGCCAACAACCGCATCCTCGTGCATCAGGGGCTGGAGCGTATTCGGGCCGGTCGGGCGCGGCCGGGGATCAAGGCGATCCTGGAAGTGGCCAAGCGTGATCATGCGCGTATCACCTCCACCGACCTGGGTTTCATCCTCGGCCCGCGTCTGAACGCGGCCGGACGCCTGGATGACATGAGCCTGGGCATTGAATGCTTGCTTACCACGGACTTCGCCGCCGCACGGGAAATGGCCGCGCAACTGGACGGCATGAACCAGGACCGTAAATCCATCGAGCAAGGCATGCAACGCGAGGCCCTGGCCCAGCTCAAGGACCTGCCGGTGGAGTCGATGCCGTACGGTCTGTGCCTGTTTGACCCGGAGTGGCACCAAGGGGTGATCGGGATCCTCGCGTCACGCATGAAGGAGCGTTATTTCCGCCCGACCATCGCCTTCGCCGATGCCGGTGATGGCCTGCTCAAGGGCTCTGGACGCTCGGTGCAAGGCTTTCATATCCGCGATGCGCTGGCGGTCGTCGCCAGCCAGCACCCCAACCTGATCACCAAGTACGGCGGCCACGCCATGGCGGCGGGGCTGACCTTGCCCGAGGCCAACTTCCCGTTGTTTGCGCAAGCCTTCGATGCCGAAGTGCGTCGGCAATTGCGCGAAGAAGACCTCACCGGCCGCCTGCTTTCAGACGGCACCCTGGCGGTGGAAGAATTTCACCTGGAACTGGCCCGCGCCCTGCGCCATGCCGGCCCGTGGGGGCAGCACTTTCCCGAGCCGTTGTTTCACGGGGTATTCCAATTGGTGGAGCAGCGGGTGGTGGGCGAGCGGCATTTGAAAGTGGTGCTCAAGAGCGAGTGCGGGTCGGTGAAGCTCGATGGCATCGCCTTTGGTGTGGACCGCGAAGTGTGGCCAAACCCGACGGTGCGTTGGGTGGAATTGGCCTACAAGCTGGATGTGAATGAATTTCGTGGCAATGAGACGGTGCAACTGATGATTGCGCACATCGAACCGCGCTAGTTTTCATCAACACCACGTACCACTGTGGGAGCGGGCTTGCCCGCGATGACGGAGTGTCAGTCAACGCTACTGTGACTGAGCCAGCGCTATCGCGGGCAAGCCCGCTCCCACATTGGGTCTTAGGTTAAGCTGGAGTTATTCGGCTTTGGCCTGATGCTTGACGATAATATCCACCAAGCGCTTGGCCAGCGCCGGGTAGTTCTCATCGAAGTGATGCCCGCCCGGCAGTTTCATGGCTTCGCCCACGGCGGTCTTGTCGGTGCAGCCACTCTCGTCGACTTCTTCGGCGCCGTAGATGCACACGACTTTCTCAGGCGGCAGCTTGGCCATTTCCGGGCCGGTGGCGGCTTCTTTGCCGGCGTTGCCCAGCCAGCCTTCCACTTCGATTTCAAAGCTGCCGGTACGGGCGAAGGCCAGCAGGATGATCGCGTCTACCCGTTGCTGTTCGTTCTCTGGCATACGGTTGTAGATGGCCGGCAATACGTCGGCGCCGAACGAGTAACCGGTCAGCACGAAGCGCTTGGTGCCCCACTTTTGCCGGTAGTGTTGCATCAGCTCGGTGAGGTCCTTGGCGCTTTGCTCCGGCGTCTTGTGCTGCCAGTAGTAGCGCAGGGTGTCGATGCCCACCACCGGGTAGCCGATCTTCGCCATCTCGCCCGCCACGTCGCGGTCCAGGTCGCGCCAGCCGCCGTCACCGGAGAGGAATAGGGTCACGGTGTCCTTGGCTTGGCCAGCAGGCACTTCCACCACCGGAATCGCCAGGCCGCCGTTGTCCGAACCGACCAGTTGCTTGCGCAGTTCGTTATTCAGCACCTGTGGGTAATGAATGTCGTAGTCGCTGATGCTGGTAGTAGCGCGCGGTGTGTCACGTACGAAACTGGCGCTTTCATCGTCGGGGTTATCGTTCCACGCCACCAGCCAGCTGCCATGGGCGGCGGTTTTCGGCAGCGGGTCGTTGCAGCCTTCCTGTTTCAGGGCGAAGCCCACGGAGATGGCGTTGGCCTTGTCGTCGTTCTGGGTGGCCAGCCAGCGCCAGGCGAGTGCGGCGCCAGGGCCGATGCCGCTGACCAGGGTTGCCGGGCCTTTGAGCTGGGCCAGGGCGCCTTGCAGGGCTTTTTCCTGCAGTGCGCAGTCATCCTTGGGCAGCACCACCTGAACCAGTTGCGCAGCACCGCCCTGGCTCAGGGCAATCAGTTGGCTGTCGGTCAGGGTTTCGTCGGCCATCACCGCCACGGCCACGCGGGCTTTTGCGTTGCTGGCCGGGGTTACGCGGGTCATTACCGAACCGTCGGTCTGGGGCAAGTGCTCCAGGGTCGGTTGCGGGGCGGGGCGGTTCCAGTACCAGAAGCCACCCGCCGCGATCAGCGCAAGCAGCACCACTAAAGCCAATACATACCGCCAGGAGCGTCGAATCATCAGCGTTTCACCAATCCAGTCAAGCCGCCCGCGATCAGGGCGGCGGTATCGGCCAATGCCACCAGCGGATCCAGTCCTGCGGGCACGGCCATGTAACGGGGTTCCCAGTCGGGCTGGAACTTGTCTTTGAAGCGGCGCAAACCTTGAAAGTTATACAGTTGCTCGCCACGGCGGAACACCATCGAGCCCAGGCGCTGGGTCAGCGGTGCGCCACGGCGCGGTTGCAAGCCCGACAACGGCACCATGCCGAGGCTGAAGCGCGCGTAGTCGTGGCTCTTATAGTGTTGAATCAGGCCCACCATCATGAACTCCATGGTCAACTTGGGCGCGTCCGGGTGGGCACGCATCAGGTCGAGGCTGGCCAGGTCATGGTTGTAGGTTTCGAGCAGGTTGGCGAAGGCCACCGGGCGCCCTTCGAAGCGAATGATCGCGATACGAAAGTGCTTGAGGTAGTCATCGCTGAAACGGCCCAGGGAGAAGCCTTTTTCCCGCACATTCTTACCTGTAAGCCAGGCGTCGGAGATGACTTTTAATTCATCCATCGGCGCCTTGCCCGGTTCGCAGATTTCCAGGGACAGGCCGTCCCGGGTGCCACGGTTCCAGGTGTAGCGCAAATCCTTCATTTCTTTGCCCTTGGCTTCCAGGTCAAAGCGTTTCAGGTCGACGCGGGCTTCTTCACCCAGTTTGATCGCGGTGAGGCCGATGTCCATGTAATACGGCAGGTTCTCGGCGCGTACCTGATAGAACACCGGACGGGCGTGGTGGATGTCGCACAGGTCGCGGAACTGCCAGATCATCTCGGCGCGCGGTTGGGTCGGGCCGATCGGGTCGTACAAGGCCACCAGGCTACGCCCGCGACGGGCATACATCAGGAAGGCTTCATCGTTAGGGTGAAACAGCAGCGCCTTGTCGCCGGTGAGCGCCAGGCCGCCGTCGGGTTGGGACGAGGCCATCAGAATCTTGCTGGCGCGCTCCAGCTCTTCCGGGGTCGGCAGGTGGATGACCGGGCGTGCCGTGCGCAGCAGCCAGGTCAGCGACACGATCACCAGCAACACGGCGGCGCCGAGCAGCGAACGCAAACCACGTGGGGCGTTGGCGTCGAGGGTGAACTGCCACCAGAGTTGGTGGCTGTAGGGCACGTCCTGGTAGGCAAACAGCAACAGCCAGATCGAAGCGCCGAGCACACAGACACTGGCCACCAGGTACAGCGGCGAAAACGGCAACTCGGTCAGGCGACTGGCGCGGTAGAACGAGCGCCGGAAGATGGCCAGCAGCACTGCGGTCATGGTCATCAGGCTGGCTTCTTCCCAGTCGAAGCCTTTAAGCAGCGAAAGCAGGGCGCCAACCAGCAGCAACACCATGGTCAGCATCCAGGCGGCCGACAACCGCCGGCGCAGGCCCTGGGCGAGCAACAGGCACAACACACCGATCAGGCTGGCACCGAAGTGCGACGCGTCAATCAGACGATGGGGAATCAGGAAGCCGATGTTTTCCAGGCGTGAGTCGATCTCTGGCGTGGCGCCGGAAAACAGCAGGACCACGCCGGACAAAAAAACCAGGACGGCCAATACTGGCGCTGCCAGCCCCGACGCTACCCGCAGACTTTGCTGGGTCTGGAACAGGCGCTGGGCCTCGTTGACCAGCAGGAATACACAGGCGATCAGCAGCGGCAGCACCACGTAGATCATGCGGTACAGCAGCAAGGCAGCAGCCAGGGGCGCGGCACCAAGTTTGTCGGCAAAGGCCGCCAGCAGGATCGCTTCGAATACCCCCACCCCGCCCGGAACATGGCTGAGCACACCGGCGGCCAGGGCCAGCAGGTACACCAACAGGAACGGGCCGAAGGGCGGAGCTTCCGGCAACAGCAGATACAGCACGGTGGCGGCTGCGGCGACGTCCAGTGCGGTGATGATCAGTTGCAGGAAAGTCAGGCGTCGGCCAGGCAGGCGCAGGGTACGGCGCCCGGCCTTGACCAGCAGGTTGTCGGGGTAGGGCTGTTCCGGCAGGCGGCGGCGATAGATGCCGATGCACAGCAGGGCCGACAACAGCAGCACGGCGCCGGCAATGCCGCCGAGCAGGCTTTGCGATAAATGCAGGTAAGTGGAGGCGGCCGGCAAGTTGCTCAACGTGGCCAGCGCGGCCAGCGGTGGCAGGGCACAGCCCAGGGCCAGGCTGGCGAATACGGTCATGTGCGCCACTTCCGAGGCGCCGATGCCATGGCGTGCATATAAACGGTAACGCACCGAACCCCCCGAGAGCATCGACAAGCCAATGGCGTTGCCGATAGCAAAGGCGGTGAAACCACCCAGGGCCAGGGTCTTGGCGGGCAATTGCACGCCGGCATAACGCGCGCCGGAGAACTCATAGCCGAGCAGGACTACAAAACCGGCGACCGCCGCCGCAAAGGCCCCCAATAGGGCCGGCTTGGGCACTTCCAGGATCGAATCGTGCAGGGCGTAGAGGTCCAGCTCCAGCAGCAGGTGCCGGCAGGCGATCAGGGCGATTGCAAACAGCAGAAGCGTCACGGCCAGGCCGATGGGCTGGCGGTATTTGCTCAACAGGTCCAGCCACCGCAAACGGGTGGGAGTGATCGGTTGTTCTGCTGTAACGGTGTCTTGTGGTTCAGACGAGTTGGCGCGCATCAATCACCTCGTGGATTGTGCGCGACAGGATGGAGGTATCCAGCCAAGTTACCAATCCCTATGGACAAAATAATTACAAATATTAACGCGGATCACCGGGCGCGGCGACTGCGGCCATTGGTCGTAGAGGGGTAGCGCTTGAGCATTGAGCATAGCGTGCAATGAGATGGACTCTGCAAACCGTCTACGGTTTCATGAAAGATGCCATGTCATTGTTTCAGAAGAACTTTTTCGTCAGATACAAAAAAGGCCACTCTTTCGAGTAGCCTTTTTTGATGTTTGGTTGCGGGAGCCGGATTTGAACCGACGACCTTCGGGTTATGAGCCCGACGAGCTACCAGACTGCTCCATCCCGCGTCTGTGGGCGGCATTCTACAGCCCAGCGGCGGGGTGTCAACCGTTAATGAGCTGATCGCTGAAATAAGCGCTAATTATTCTGAAATCAAGGTGTTGGCTGCATTGTGCAGGCAAAAACAAGCGCGCACAAAAAAGGCCACTCTTTCGAGTAGCCTTTTTTGATGTTTGGTTGCGGGAGCCGGATTTGAACCGACGACCTTCGGGTTATGAGCCCGACGAGCTACCAGACTGCTCCATCCCGCGTCTGTGTGTCGGCATTCTACAGAGGAACGCGAGTGTGTCAACCTGTGAATCAAACAAAAGCGCTTGTGGTTCAATCGGTTAGCTCTCCAAAGAGGGGGCGTGAAGTGCTCTGGGCCAGTCAGGCCAAGGCTTTCAGCTCTATCGGAAGCCCGAATTCGATTGAAAAAATAAATTCATCAAGGAAACTTCCTACCACTTGGAAGGAAGAATCAAACTACTGGTGCTATATACAGGTGTGAATGCGATACTGGCCACCCGTTGGTTCACACCCCGTTTATATGACGCAGCGCAAAATCATCCACGTTGACTGTGATTGCTTCTACGCCGCCATCGAGATGCGTGACGACCCGAGCCTGGCGCAAAAGCCCTTGGCGGTGGGCGGTTCGGCGGACCGGCGGGGGGTGATCGCTACCTGCAACTACGAGGCGCGAGCGTATGGGGTGCGTTCGGCGATGTCGTCACGTCATGCCTTGAAGCTCTGCCCGGACTTGACCATTGTTAAGCCGCGCATGGATGCCTATAAAGAAGCGTCGAAAGAAATCCAACTGATCTTCCGCGACTACACCGACTTGATCGAGCCGTTGTCGCTGGATGAGGCTTACCTTGATGTGTCTGACAGCCCGCATTTTGGCGGCAGCGCCACGCGTATTGCCCAGGACATTCGGCGCCGGGTCTCCAACCAGTTGCATATCACTGTGTCTGCCGGCGTGGCGCCCAACAAGTTTTTGGCCAAGATCGCCAGCGACTGGAAAAAGCCCAACGGCCTGTTTGTGATCACGCCGGATCAGGTTGAAGACTTTGTCTCGCAGTTGCGTGTCAGCAAGCTGCATGGCGTGGGCAAGGTCACCGCTGACAAGCTGGCGCGCCTGGGCATCGAAGACTGCCTGCAATTGCGCGACTGGAACAAACTGGCGCTGGTGCGCGAATTCGGCAGTTTTGGCGAGCGCCTCTGGAGCCTGGCCCGTGGGATTGATGATCGTGTGGTGCAAAACGACAGCCGGCGGCAATCCATCAGTGTAGAAAATACCTTCGACGTGGACTTGCCCGATCTTTCAAGTTGCCTGGCGAAGCTGCCGGAACTGATGGAGACCCTGGCCGGGCGCATGGCACGTATCGACAGCAGCTACCGGGCGGGCAAGCCGTTCGTCAAAGTGAAGTTTCATGACTTTACCCAGACGACGCTGGAGCAGGCCGGGGCAGGGCGGGATCTGGAGAGTTATCAGCAGTTGATGACCCAGGCGTTCAATCGCGGGGGCAAGCCGGTGCGGTTGCTGGGGATAGGCGTACGGTTGCTGGACCTGAGCGGCGGCAACGAACAGCTCGAGTTTTCCTGGTAAAAACCCGAAACAAATGTGGGAGCTGGCTTGCTTGCGATAGCCGTGTGTCAGTCAAGAATGCTTTAACTGATACACCGCTATCGCAGGCAAGCCAGCTCCCACAGTTTGATCTTCACAGGTATTGCACGATCAGCGTGCGCCAGGATCGGCGACTAACCGCCCCCCATCCTTGGTCAACGCCTGCACAAACTCCTGCTGCAACTCCGGATCATTGCGCGTCAGTTCAATCAGGCTTTGTTCCAGCTCGCTGGCTTCTTCTTCCAGGCCCAGCTCCGACAAGCGTTTGACCCGGTGTACCCACTGGTTCACTTCGTCATCTTCCAGGTCGTCATAGATCAGGGCATGGGCTTCGAGCAGCTTGCTGCGCAGCGTGTTGCTGACCGCCAGGGTCGAGTCGGTATGCACGTCGTCCTGGCCATCCGCCACAGTGATTTTCAGCGTGGTGACGCGGTTCAGGTTCTGCTCGGCAAAGGGGCTGTCCAACAGGTTAAGGCGCAGGATGCCGTTACGGTCGGTGGTCAGCTCGTGGGTCTGCTTGCCGGCGGTGACTTGCACCGGGCGCTCGCTCCAGGGCAGGCTCGAATACTCCAGGCGCTTGTCACGCTGGACTTCATCGATGGCCGCCAGGTTCTGTTGCGCACGGCCGTGGGATTGCACGTTCATGAACGGGTTGATGCCGTCCACGCCATAGCTCAACCAGTCATGGGTCACACTCGTGGGCAGGTTGCCGAGGGCGAAGATATTCACCACGTTAGCACCCACGCCCGCCACCAGCGCCACGGCACCCAGGGGCATCTCATAGAGTTTGCGCCAGGGCTGGTAGGGTGTGTAGCGGTCGTAACGACGGGTGACTTCGAATTCGGTGACCTCGAAGGTCTTCTGCTCATGAATGCGAACCCGGCGTTGCGGTAGCTCCAGCACTTTAGGCTCGCCTACATCGATCTGCAGGCTGTGGTCGAGCAACTTACGCTCGACCCGCTCCTCGTGTTCACTGCGTTGCGACATCTGATTGGCGCAGCCGCTGACCAGCAGGGCGCCGCACAAGGCGGCGCCCCCCAGGGCTCTGGTGTTTCGCTTGAACATGACTTCTCTTGATCTGGTTTTCAGCGACGAATACGCGCCTGGAGGAAAGACAGCACCTCAGCCACCGGCAACGGTTGGGCTTCGGCTTCGGTCCGGCTCTTGTATTCCAGATTGCCATCCGCCAGGCCGCGGTCACTGACCACGATCCGGTGCGGGATGCCAATCAGTTCCATGTCGGCGAACTTGATGCCCGGGCTGGTTTTCTTGTCCCGATCATCGAGCAGCACTTCAAAACCGGCGGCGGTGAGTTGCGCGTACAGTTTGTCGGTGGCTTCGCGTACTTGCTCGGTTTCATAGCGCAATGGCACCAGGGCCACCTGGAACGGCGCCAGCGCGTCACTCCAGATGATGCCTTTCTCGTCGTTGTTCTGCTCGATGGCAGCGGCAACCACGCGGGATACGCCAATGCCGTAGCAGCCCATGTCCAGGGTGATCGGCTTGCCGTTCTCACCCAGTACTTCGCACTTCATCGCCTTGCTGTACTTGTTGCCCAGCTGGAAGATGTGCCCGACTTCGATGCCGCGCTTGATCTCCAGGGTGCCCTTGCCATCCGGGCTCGGGTCGCCGGCCACGACGTTGCGCAGGTCGGCCACGGTCGGAACCGGCAGGTCACGCTCCCAGTTCACGCCGAAGTAGTGCTTGTCGTCGATGTTGGCGCCGATACCGAAGTCGCTCATCAGCTCAACGGAACGGTCGATGATGATCGGCAGTGGCAGGTTCAGCGGGCCGAGGGAACCGGCACCGGCGCCAATGGCGTCGCGCAGTTCGGCATCGGTGGCCATGACCAGCGGGCTGGCTACGCCAGGCTGGTTAGCGGCCTTGATTTCGTTGAGCTCGTGGTCACCACGGATCACCAGGGCGATCAGCTTGCCTTCTTCTTCGGCGCGCACGATCAGGGTCTTGATGGTCTTTTCAATCGGCAGATTGAATTTCTCCACCAGGGCCGCGATGGTCTTGGTGTCTGGCGTATCGACCAGGCGCAGCTCCTCGGTGGGAGCAGGGCGCGAGGTTTCACGTGGTATGGCTTCGGCCTTCTCGATGTTCGCCGCGTAGTCGGAACCGTTGCTGAACACGATATCGTCTTCACCAGACTCGGCCAGCACGTGGAATTCGTGGGAGCCGGCACCGCCGATGGAGCCGTTGTCCGCTTCAACCGGGCGGAACTTCAGGCCCAGGCGCGTGAACACGTTGCAGTAGGCCTGGTGCATGCGGTCGTAGGTCGCTTGCAGGGAAGCCTGGTCGGCGTGGAACGAATAGGCGTCCTTCATGATGAATTCGCGGCCACGCATCAAGCCGAAGCGTGGGCGGATCTCATCACGGAACTTGGTCTGGATCTGATACAGGTTGAGCGGCAACTGCTTATAGCTGCTCAACTCGTTGCGCATCAGGTCGGTGATGACTTCTTCGTGCGTCGGGCCGGCGCAGAAATCGCGGCCATGACGGTCTTTGAAGCGCAGCAACTCAGGGCCGTACTCTTCCCAGCGCCCGGATTCCTGCCACAACTCAGCCGGTTGGGTGCTCGGCATCAACACTTCCAGAGAGCCGGCAGCGTTCATTTCTTCACGAACGATGGCTTCGACCTTGCGCATCACCTTCAAGCCCATGGGCAACCAGGTGTACAGGCCCGAGGCCAGTTTGCGGATCATACCGGCGCGCAGCATCAACTGATGGCTGATTACAACCGCGTCGGAAGGCGTTTCTTTCTGTGTGGCGAGCAAATATTGACTGGTACGCATGGTAGGCCGTTGTCGGTTGCTTGGACTTGAAATGACTTGGGATTGTACGGGCGCTTGTCGCCGGAGTACAGGCGTGAGGTGGCGGGGCGTATCTGTCGTAACGGTCGCTTGTGTGGGAGCTGGCTTGCCTGCGATAGCGGCGCTGGGTTCACCACCGCTATCGCAGGCAAGCCAGCTCCCACATTGACTGAGTCGTGTCAGTCTTCCGGCGGGGGATTCAGCCGGGCGCGGCGGTTCTCCTGGAACCAATGCAACGCAATCAGGAGCAGCGTCGGCACGCCCAGCAGGCAGGTGATCATAAAGAAGTTGTGGTAACCGAACTTCTCCACCATCACGCCTGAATAGCCGCCGATCAAACGTGGCAGCAACAGCATGATCGAACTGAGCAGCGCATATTGGGTGGCGGAGAACTTGAGGTTGGTGAGGCTCGACAGGTAAGCCACGAATGCCGAGGTGGCCATGCCCGAACTGAAGTTGTCCAGGGAGATGGTGACGATCAACATCTGCAGGTCGGGGCCCATGTCGGCGAGCATCACGAACAGCAGGTTGGTACCGGCCGAGGCCACGCCGCCGATGAACAGGATCGGCAATATGCCGAACCGCACGATCAACAGGCCGCCCATGCCGGCGCCGAGCAGGGTCATGATCAGGCCGAAGATCTTGCTCACTCCGGCGATCTGGTCCTTGGTGAAACCCTGGTCGATATAGAACACGTTGGCCATGACGCCCATCACCGTGTCGGACATGCGATAGGTGGCAATCAGCCCGAGCAGCAGCAGCGCCTGCCAACGGTAGCGCAGGATAAAGTCATTGACCGGCGTGAGCACGGGCGCCAGGCCCCGGCGGCCCATGGCTGAAAGGCACAGGGTAGTGAGGATGATATAGAGGATGGCGCGCAGGAACGCGCGGTCTTCCATCAGCAGTTCCCACAAACTCACGCCCTGGAACAGCACGCTGGCGAAGTCGGTGTTGTACAACTGAGTGAACATCGCCGGCACCGAGACCAACAGCACGATCAGCACAAACACCGACACCAACTGGTGCATGAAACTGTAGCGGCCGGCCTGCAACTGGGTGCGCAGTGGCACATCAGGTTCACGCATGAGGAAGGTGGTGAGCAACGCCGGCACCATCAACACGCCGAACAGCACATAGGTGCCGGTCCAGGCCGAGTGTTTATAGTTGAAGCCGGTGGAGCCAAAGCCTTCGGCAAAGAACAGCGCACCGGCCGTGGCCAGCAGGGCGGCAATGCGATAGCCGGACATGTAGCTTGCCGCCAGGGCGGCCTGACGGCTGTCGTCGGCAATTTCCAGGCGGTAGGCATCCACGGCGATATCTTGGGTGGCCGACGCGAAGGCGACGATCACCGCGATGGCGATCAACCAGGACAGGTGTTTTTGCGGGTCACAAAAACCCATGCCGATCAATCCGAGGATCACCAGCGATTGGGCCAGCACCAGCCAGGAGCGACGACGCCCCAGTTTGCCAAGCAACGGCAGGCGCCATTGGTCGAGCAGCGGCGACCAGACCCATTTAAAGGCGTAGGCCAGGCCGATCAGGCTCGCATAGCCAATGGTCTCGCGAGCCACACCGGCTTCACGCAGCCACACCGAAAGCGTCGAAAACACCAACATGTAAGGCATGCCGGCGGCGAAACCGAGCAACAACAGCACTAACGTCGAAGGGCTGGCATAGGCGGCGAGCGCGGCGCGCCAGGTTTTACGGGGCATGGGCTGGAGTCTGCCTCAGATTTGCGGAAACAAAGCGCGCACTCTAACCGCTGTGCTCTACCGGGCGCCAGCCATGACGCTGAATATCAACACGATTGTTCAGGATAGTGACGCCTTCGCTACGTAAACGCGCACGTTGTTCGTCGCCCGAGGCACTGCCCACCGGCAGGCTTATCCGACCACCGGCACCCAGCACCCGATGCCAGGGCAACCGCGTGTCTTGCGGCAACTGGCTCAGGGTGCGCCCGACCCAGCGGGCAGCACGGCCCAGACCCGCCAGGTGGGCCAGCTCGCCGTAACTCACCACGCAGCCTTCGGGCACCTGCGATAACGTCAGGTACAAGGCGGTGCGGCGCATCTCGGCAGGGCTTTGTGGTGCATCTGCAGGTGGGATCACTGTGGAGATATCCGTTGAGATCGTCGTTGTTTTGTCAGAAACGTCTGTAAACATGACGATGAGTATTGAACTCAATATAAATCCTTGAGTCAGTTCTAGCCATGTAACACTATAACGCCCCTTTTTTCGCCTATCCTGAGCCCCGTACCTGCTTATGTTGTCCAGAACCCTGTTGTGCCTTGCTGTTTTCAGTGCTTCCACGCCCTTGCTCGCCGATACCGTCTGGTTGAAAAACGGTGACCGGCTCACTGGCAAGATAAAAGTCTTCGACGGTGGCAAGTTGCTGATCCAAACCACCTACGCAGGCTCCATTCCGGTGGACTGGAAGCAGGTCAAAACCCTGGAAAGTGACCAGGAGCTGCTGGTCAAGCAAGACGCCTACAGCGGTGAAAAGGCCAAGTCCTTGCAGGCATCGGATGACGGCAAGGTGGTGCTGGCCAATGGCGAGGCGCCCAAGACGGTGGAACTGGCAAGTATCCAACAGATCATGAAGCCCAAGCCCGTGATCGAAGACCTGGTGTGGAAGGGTAATGTCGACCTGGCGCTGGACTACAAACGCGCGGACAAAGACACCAACGACTACGACATCGACTTCAAGACCTCGGCCCGTCACGGCCAGTGGCGTCATACGGGCAAGGGCGAATATAACCGCGAGTTCCAGGACGACGTCACCACCACCGACAACTGGGCCCTGGAATACGACCTGGACCGTTTTATCACCGAGCACTGGTTCTGGCAGGGGCGCCTGACCTACAAACGCGACAAGGTCGAAGACCTGGCGCGCCAGCGCACCGTGGGTACCGGCCCGGGCTACCAGTTCTGGGACGATGAGTTGGGCGCGTTCTCCCTCGGATCGCTGGTCAACCGTACCGATTACGAATATGCCGACGGCGGCAAGGACAACTTCTACTCTCTGGCTATGAAGTGGAATTACAACCGCTACCTGGTGGGCAAGACCGTGGAGTTCTTCACCAACGGCGAATTGGGCAAGCCTCTGGACGGCCCGGCCGATTACTCCCTGGATGCCGAGATGGGCCTGCGCTACAAAGTCACCGAATGGGCGTCCCTCAATCTCAAGGCCGAGCGTGACGTCATCAGCGGCGACTCCGATAGCAGCTTGAGCAAGACCCGTTACACCGCAGGCTTCGGCGTGGCCTGGTAAACCGGCGTCGGCCACTCTGGCAACCTGCGCAGATATTGATTACCTTGTGTTGAGATCCATTCCCATATGCCATGGGCGGCGGAACACCCGAGGAGTCATCTATTGAGCACGCAGGTTGCCAAGAACGCCCGAGAGCTGTTGCTCAAGGAATACCGTGGGGCGCTCGCCACACAGTCCAAAGCCATGCCCGGCTTTCCCTTTGGCTCGGTGGTGCCCTACTGCCTGGACGAGCAGGGCCGCCCGCTGATCCTGATCAGCCGCATTGCCCAGCACACCCACAACCTGCAAAAAGATCCCAAGTGTTCGCTGTTGGTGGGTGAGCGCGAGGCCGATGATGTGCAAGCCGTGGGGCGCCTGACCTACCTGGCCGAAGCCGAGAAGCTGGAAGACCCCGCCGTCATCGAAGCTGCGGCCGAGCGCTACTACCGCTACTTCCCTGATTCGGCCAACTACCACAAGGCCCACGATTTCGATTTCTGGGTGCTCAACCCCGTCCGTCACCGTTACATCGGTGGGTTTGGCGCGATCCATTGGGTCGACCAGTTAACCTTGGCCAACCCGTTTGCGGGCAAGGCCGAGCGCAGCATGATCGAGCACATGAACAGCGATCACACCAAGGCCATCGCCCATTACGTCGAGCTGGGCGGCTTGCCAACCACCGAGCCTGCACAGTTGGCCGGCATCGACAGCGAAGGCATGCACCTGCGCATTGGCCAATCGTTACATTGGCTAGGGTTTGCCGAGCCCTGCAATACGCCGACACAAGTGCGTGAAGCCCTGGTTTCATTGGCGCACGCTGAAGTCTGGCCGAAAAAAACCGCGGCTACTGCTTGAATTCACACAACGGCGACGTCATCTAAGGTGAACTGGCAAGGCATTCTTGCGTTGAGGAACCATTTGATGCGCCCTTTTTTATTGCTCTTTCTGCTGTTTCCGGTGTTGGAGCTGTTCGTATTCGTTAAAGTCAGCGGTGCGATCGGTTTCTTCCCGGCGCTGTTGCTGATCATCGTAGGCTCCATGCTCGGCGTCCTGGTGCTGCGTGTCGCCGGCCTGGCCACCGCGCTGCGTGCCCGTGAAAGCCTGAACCGCGGCCAACTGCCGGCCCAGACCATGCTTGAGGGCCTGATGATGGCCCTGGCCGGTGGCCTGCTGATCCTGCCGGGCTTTATCAGCGACGTGCTCGGCCTGGTGCTGTTGCTGCCGTTCACCCGCAAGCTGCTGGCCGGCAAAATGCGCCAGCGTGCTGAAGAGGCCGCGATGCGCCAGCGTGCGTTCGCCGACGACCTGCAACCCCGTGGTGGCCCGGCTCCACGCCAACCCCTGGGGCGTGAAGGTGATGTGATCGAAGGCGAGTTCGAACACCGCGACCCTAAGTAACCGCTTCACTGGCACGGCACCTTCGGGTGCCGTGTTGCATTTACCCTTGAGCCGACACAAAAAATTTCATCCTCGGCCCCTTGTAATAAGCCTGGGCGCCCTTATGTAACGGTCACCGCAAGGTTTCTGGTGGTGACATCAGACAGACTTCCGCGTCTCGCCCCGCGAGCCGCGACCGGCACCGCCGGAATTTAACCCGCCGGAATTGATACCGGCCGATGAAAAACACAATTAGGAGAGATCGACAATGAAGCTTCGTCCTCTGCACGACCGCGTCGTAATCCGTCGCAGCGAAGAAGAAAAGAAAACCGCTGGCGGGATCGTTCTGCCAGGTTCGGCTGCTGAAAAAGCCAACCACGGTGTGATCGTCGCTGCTGGCCCAGGCAAAACCCTGGAGAACGGTGATGTACGCGCACTGGCCGTGAAAGTGGGTGACAAGGTTGTTTTCGGCCCTTACTCCGGCAGCAACACTGTGAAAGTAGACGGCGAAGACCTGCTGGTAATGGCTGAGAACGAAATTCTCGCCGTTCTGGAAGACTGATTTCCTCGCTCATTTTCCCGTTACTACAAAGTATTTAAGGAATATCGATCATGGCTGCTAAAGAAGTTAAATTCGGCGACTCCGCCCGCAAGAAAATGCTCACTGGCGTCAACGTACTGGCTGACGCAGTAAAAGCGACCTTGGGCCCGAAAGGCCGTAACGTGATCATCGAGAAGAGCTTCGGCGCTCCGACCATCACCAAGGACGGCGTTTCCGTCGCCAAAGAAATCGAACTGGAAGACCGTTTCGAAAACATGGGCGCGCAGCTGGTCAAAGACGTTGCCTCCCGTGCCAACGATGACGCAGGTGACGGTACTACCACCGCAACCGTACTGGCTCAGTCGATCGTCAACGAAGGCCTGAAGGCCGTTGCTGCCGGCATGAACCCGATGGACCTCAAGCGCGGTATCGACAAGGCGACCATCGCCATCGTCAAAGAGCTGAAGAACCTGTCCAAGCCATGCGCCGACACCAAGGCCATCGCTCAGGTAGGCACCATCTCTGCCAACTCCGACAGCTCCATCGGCGACATCATTGCCGAAGCCATGGAAAAAGTCGGTAAAGAAGGCGTGATCACCGTTGAAGAAGGCTCGGGCCTGGAAAACGAACTGTCGGTTGTAGAAGGCATGCAGTTCGACCGTGGCTACCTGTCCCCGTACTTCGTCAACAAGCCGGACACCATGGTTGCCGAGCTGGACAGCCCGCTGATCCTGCTGGTCGACAAAAAGATCTCCAACATCCGCGAAATGCTGCCAGTGCTGGAAGCCGTTGCCAAAGCCGGCCGCCCACTGCTGATCGTGGCTGAAGACGTTGAAGGCGAAGCCCTGGCGACTCTGGTTGTGAACAACATGCGTGGCATCGTCAAGGTTGCAGCCGTCAAGGCGCCAGGCTTCGGCGACCGTCGCAAGGCCATGCTGCAGGACATCGCCGTTCTGACCGGCGGTACCGTTATCTCCGAAGAGATCGGCCTGAGCCTGGAAAGCGCCACCCTGGAAAACCTGGGTAGCGCCAAGCGCGTGACCCTGTCCAAGGAAAACACCATCATCGTTGACGGTGCTGGCGTTGAAGGCGACATCGAGTCCCGTATCGCTCAGATCCGTGCACAGGTTGCCGAGACTTCCTCGGACTACGACCGTGAAAAACTGCAAGAGCGCCTGGCCAAGCTGTCTGGCGGCGTTGCAGTGATCAAGGTTGGCGCTGGCTCCGAAGTTGAAATGAAAGAGAAGAAGGCCCGCGTTGAAGACGCCCTGCACGCAACCCGTGCAGCCGTTGAAGAAGGCGTGGTACCTGGCGGTGGCGTTGCGCTGATCCGTGCTCTGGAAGCCCTGACTGAGCTGACCGGCGACAACGCTGACCAGAACGTCGGTATCGCTGTACTGCGTCGTGCCGTTGAAGCACCGCTGCGCCAGATCGCTGCCAACTCCGGCGACGAGCCAAGCGTTGTGGTCAACGAAGTCAAGAACGGCAAAGGTAACTACGGTTACAACGCTGCGACTGGCGTGTACGGCGACATGATCGAAATGGGCATCCTGGATCCAACCAAGGTGACTCGTTCCGCGCTGCAAGCAGCATCCTCCATCGGCGGTCTGATCCTGACCACCGAAGCTGCGATCGCTGAAGCACCGAAGAAAGAAGGCTCGGCTGGCGGCGGTATGCCAGACATGGGCGGCATGGGTGGCATGGGCGGCATGATGTAAGCCAGCCTACCCGGCGCTATAAAAAGCCCCGCCTGCAGTGATGCAGGCGGGGCTTTTTTATGCACGGCTGTACCCACCCGACGGCGGCCTGACAGCCACGCTTATCTAACTGATGCACGGCGGTCAAAATGTGGGAGCTGGCTTGCCTGCGAAGACGGCCTGCCAGCCTGCAGGAATGTTGGATCAGAGCGCATCCTGCCGGGTTACCCAGGAGTTCAAGCCTGCGTTCGACCAGCGTGGTTATCGAGGTTGTAGTTGCCGTCGACCGCTGCAAAGTTGTGTCGATACTTATGGCCAATCGCAGGCAAGCCAGCTCCCACATTTGATCTTCGTTGCATTCGCTTAACTGACCGGCATTACGGCTTGCCGTGAAGGCCGGTACAGCAACAAGCAATACAGCCCCAGGCAGATCAGCCAGCAAAAGATCGCTGTCCACACATTGTGGGAAAAGAAATGCGCCCCTTGCAGCATACGGCTGACTGAAAACACGCTGCCCAGGCCGGCAGCAAAGATGAACGCGTAGCGCGCCAGCCGTGGCCGTCGATCCCGCAGCGCGAAGAACCAGGCGAACAAGGCAAACCCGGTGGCGGCATGCCCGCCGGGCCAGCAGCGGCCGGGTTTATCGGTCGGCGGGCGCGGGCTGAGCAGTTCGCTGTAGGTTTCCTGGCCGCCGAACTCCTTGAGGCTCCAGGGGCATTGCACGGCGGTGATGGTTTTCAATGGCGACACGAACGCCGTCGCCATTCCCAGCGACAGCACCAGGCACACCAGTTCACGGCGGTACGGCTTGAGCCGCTGCAGGATGAAGCTGCCGACCAGGCCCAGAATCGCCAGCACCGAAAACAGGATCACCAGTTGCTTGGCACGGTCATGCAGGATGTCTTCAAGGAAGAAGCTATAGCGGCCAATGAAGCCGCCAGCCTCTGCGCTATAGAAATGCCTGGCCAGGTCCATGTCCAGTGACGTCAGTTCAAGCAACAGCAAGGCCACCGCAGCGCTGGCAGGCAGGCCCAGGCACAGCCAAAAATCAAGCGGTTTGGAAACCGGTAAAGAGGAGGCGGATTTCATCACGAACCTTGGTAGAAAAGCCCCGTGCTCACCTGCACGGGGCTTTTTGATTAGCGTTTGCTTAAGACTGGAGCCTCTTCCTTGGGCGCTTTCCAGCTCAGCAGTTGCTGTTTGTAGTCATAACTGGCGGCCTGGTAGTAGGTGATCGCCCGTTGAATCAAGGGGTCATCGCTACCGACGCGCAGCTCCTGGCTCTCGCCCAAGGCCTGGTCGTGGCGACGCAAGCCTTGGCGCGGGCTGAGGATTGCCAGGTCCTTGCCATCGAACAGACCCAGGTGCTGGTAATTGCCCACCACTACCCGTGCAGGCAATGGGTTGTCTTGCAGCAGGTTGCGGCCAAAGAATGTTGATTCGTAGCTCAGGTTGAGCAGGCCCAGCAAGGTCGGCGCCAGGTCGATCTGGCTGGCCAGTTGGGCGGATTCCCGTGCGTCGATCAGCTTGGGCGCGTAGATAAACAGCGGTATCTGGTAGTTGGTGATCGGCAGGTCTTCCTTGCCCGCGCTGCCGGCCGTGTGGTCGGCGACGAACACGAAGATCGTGTTATCGAACCACGGCTTCTGGCGCGCCGCCTCAAGGAACTGGCCGATGGCGTAGTCGGTGTATTTCACCGCGCCGTCGCGGCCCTTGCCGGACTTGATGTCGATGCGCCCGTCCGGGTAGGTATAAGGACGGTGGTTGGAGGTGGTCATCAGTTGCAGCAAGAACGGCTGTTGCTTGGCGTAGTCGGCGTCGGCCAGTTTCAAGGTCTGTTTGAACAGGTCTTCGTCGGCCATGCCCCAGGCGTTTTTGAACGAGATTTCTGACTCGGGCACGCTGCTCTGGTCCACCACCCGATAACCGTTGCCGCTGAAGAACGCGTTCATATTGTCGAAGTAACCGCGCCCGCCGTAGACAAATACGCTGTCATAACCGATGGCCGAGAGCTGTTGCCCCAGGCTGGCGAACCCGCTTTCGCGGCCGATGCGCTTGACGATCGAACGTCCCGGCGTCGGCGGGATTGCCAGGGTAATGGCTTCCAGGCCTCGGTCGGTACGCGTACCGGTGGCGTAGAAGTTATTGAAGTACAGGCTCTGTTGGCGCAATGCATCCAGATTGGGCGTGAGGTTGCGCGCATCGCCATTGCTGCCCATGTACTTGGCGCTGAAACTCTCGATGGTCACCAGTACGATGTTGGGCTTGCGCAGTGTGCCGGGGTTGGTGATGGCACGGCGAATATCCAGCGGGTCCGGGTCGATAAAGCGGGCGTTGGGCTCACTCAGTTCGGCGCGCAACTGCTTGGCGACGACGTCGGTCGGCAGGCTTTTGTAGAACTGGGTGTAATCCAGTTCGTTGTTACGGAAGGCGGCGAAGAACTGATAAGGCCCGTTGCTGGCCAATTCGTTGTTGTACGCGTTACCGCCTTGGGTGCGTGGGCTGTCCTGGCTGACCAGTTGCAGGCTGAGGCCGGCGAGCACCAGCAGGCCCAGGGCGTTGACCAAACGGCCACGCAGCGCAGGCAAGGGCGCTGCCATCGCGGCATTGAAGGGCTTGCGCAGAGCCACGCTCAGAATCAGTGCAAGCATCGCCAGCAGGCTCAGCAGCTTGCCGATCGGGTAAGACTCCAGCAGGTTGTTCAGTACCTCATCGGAGTACACCAGGTAATCGACAGCGATAAAGTTGAAGCGCACGCCAAACTCATCCCAGAACAACCATTCGGCCACCGAGGTGAACAGCATGGCGAACAGGCTGACGGTCAGCACCGCTTGCAGGAACCAGCGATGGCCACGGCGGCGCCACAGAGCTGGCGGGCAGAGCAGCAAATACAGGCCAAGCGGCAAGGCTGCGTAGGCGAGGAAGGCCAGGTCGTAGAGCACACCTACGCCAAACACCGGCAGCAGGTTGCCGCCGACTTCATCCAGGTGAGTGATGAGCAGCACACTGCGGGTAAGCAGGAAAACCAGTAACCAGGTACCGGTAATCAACAACAAATAGCGCATTGGTGCAGTTTTGAAAAAACCCATGTCTATGTTCCTTAGATCAATGGGGGGCGATCTTCTTCCTGAGGCTGTAGTCAGTTTGTGAAGCTATAGTGAAAAACTTGTTCGGCTCTGCAAACAGTTGAAAACCTTTATCAGCGGGGCTCTGCGCTCTATCCCTGAGCCCCGCTTGGCCTTAAGCTGCGCGAGCCAACACGGCCGTTACCGCGTACGGAGACACTGCCCATGCGAATTCTATTGGTTGAAGACAACCGCGATATCCTCGCCAACCTGGCCGATTACCTGGGGCTCAAAGGCTACACAGTGGACTGTGCGCAGGACGGTTTGTCGGGCCTGCACCTGGCGGCCACCGAGCATTACGACCTGATCGTGCTCGACATCATGTTGCCCGGCATCGATGGCTACACCCTGTGCAAGCGCCTGCGCGAAGACGCGCGCCGTGACACTCCGGTAATCATGCTTACCGCTCGCGACCAACTGGACGACCGGCTGCAGGGCTTCAAGTCTGGCGCCGATGACTACCTGCTCAAACCCTTCGCCTTGTCGGAACTGGCCGCCCGTATCGAAGCGGTGTTGCGCCGTGCCCAGGGTGGCGGGCGTCGTGCCCTGCAAGTGGGTGACCTGAACTACGACCTCGATACGCTGGAAGTCACCCGCGAAGGGCGCCTGCTCAAGCTCAACCCCGTGGGTCTGAAACTGCTCGCCGTGCTGATGCAGAAAAGCCCGCACGTTCTGCGTCGGGAAGTTCTCGAAGAAGCCCTGTGGGGAGACGACTGCCCGGACAGCGACAGCCTGCGCAGCCATGTTCACCAATTGCGCCAAGTGATCGACAAACCCTTCGCCAAGCCATTGCTGCAAACGGTGCATGGTGTGGGTTATCGCCTGGCCGAGGGTCGTGATGGAGTTTAAGCAAAGCCTTGCCCAACGGATCATCATCGCCTTCGCCTTGATGAGTGCGTTGGTGGCGGGGGCCTTCGCCATCGGCATCATTGCGACCGTGCACCTGGTGGAAGAGAAGTTGATCTCGGCGGGCTTGGGCGGCGACTTGCAACGCCTGCTGTTGATGGACAGCGTCGAAGACTGGAACCATCGGCCGGAGCCGGACCAGCTGTTCTATTTCAGCGGCGGGCGTGGCGATTTTGAACTGCCCAAGGACCTGCGCCATCTGGACCCGGGGTTTCATGAGGTGTTTCGCGAGGCGCTGTCGTACCACGCCATGGTTGAAGTGGTCGATGGCCGACGTTATGTGTTGCTGCAAGACCAGAGCGATTTCGAAGAGCGTGAGCGCGTGCTGTTTGCGGTGGTGCTGGTGGGGTTCGTACTCAGCCTGGCGCTGGCGGCGTTCCTCGGCTGGGTGCTGGCCCGCAAGGTGATGGCGCCGGTGGTACGCCTGGCCCGTCAGGTCCGTCATCGTGACCAACTGTTGGGCCTGGCACCGCCCCTGGCGCCGGATTACGCCGCCGATGAAGTGGGCGAACTGGCGGTGGCGTTCGACGCCACCTTGGGTCGTTTACGCCAGGCGCTGTCACGTGAGCAATTGTTTACCAGCGATGTGAGCCATGAGTTGCGCACGCCCTTGATGGTCCTGGCCAGCTCCTGCGAACTGTTGCGCGAAAACCCGGCCATCGATCAGCGCGGTCGCAATCAGGTAGAACGAATTGCCCGTGCCTGTGAAGAAATGCGCGAACTGGTGCAAACCTTCCTGATGCTGGCCCGCGCCAAACACGACGACGCCGCCAGTTCGCCCCAAGGCAACCTCACCCAGGTGGCCGAAGACCTGCTCGGTATCTGGCGCGAGCCCATCGAGAAAAAAGGCCTGACGTTGATCTACCTGCCAGGCAACCCCCTGGACACCTGCTACAACACCACCTTCTTGCATGCGGTGATGGGCAACCTGCTGCGCAACGCACTGCATTACACCGAGCACGGGTTTATCCGCCTGACCCTGGAGCCCAGTGGTTTCACGGTGGAGGACTCCGGTGTCGGCATCCCCGAAGAGAAGCGCGAAGCGATGTTCGAGCCGTTCGTGCGCGGTAGCGAGAAGCGTGGCGAGGGCCTTGGCCTTGGGCTCTCACTGGTGCAACGGATCTGCGAAAGCCAGGGCTGGAGCGTAAGCCTGAGCACTATGGAGCCCAATGGCTGCCGTTTTCACGTGGAGCTCAGCCCAGTCAAAACCTGACCCTTCAGTCTGTCGTTTTGCTGATGCAGACTGCCCGCTTTTCGGCGAAGATGGCCCGGTGCTACTGAATGTTTCTGTAAAGTCTTGAAATGTATGCAATTGGACAGGACAAGATTTTCACAACGAGTTGACCTGTTGATCACAGTTCGCTGCTTAAGGTCGTAGGCATCAGTTACTGGAGACGTAAGATGCCTTCCCCGATCAAGCTGGAATTTTCTGACAAGTACGACGATCAACACGCGCAGAAATATTTGCTCAAGCATCAGGACAATCTGGCTCGCCGGTTGTCCCACAAACGCGACGAGCAGTTGGCGCGCGGCGCCTTGGCCATGGCCGGTGAGCCGGGCCTGGTGTTGGACCTGCCGTGTGGCGCTGGACGTTTCTGGCCGTTGCTGGCCGAAAAACCCAACCGTGTGATTATCGGAGCTGACAATTCGGCGTCGATGTTAAAGATCGCCACCGCTGCCCAACCGGCAGAGGTGGTGAAACGGGTACGCCCTTTGCAGACGTCTGCCTTTGATATCGATTTGCCAGATAACTCCGTCGACAGTATTTTCTGCATGCGCTTGATGCACCACATCGGTGATCCAGAGCACAGATTGACAATATTGCGCGAGTTTCAACGTGTTACCCGCGACAGCGTGATTATTTCGCTGTGGGTAGACGGTAATTTCAAGGCCTGGAAGCGCAAGCGCAGCGAAGTGCGTCGTCGCAAAAAAGGTGAGCAAGAAGGTTACCAAAACCGGTTTGTGTTACCGGCTGCTACTGTCGAGGCAGAATTCGAGCAGGCCGGTTTCCGTGTTCAGGAATCCCTGGACTTCATACCGCTCTACGCCATGTGGCGAGTGTATGTATTGCGCAAGAGGTAACAGGATGGCAGTTGAGTGCGTAGTAGGCAGTCATGTAGCTCCCGAAGAACGATTTGATTTTTTCTGGCGTCAACAGGGTGAGTGGGTTGAAGAACCCAACCGTCGCCGTGGTGGTGAAAGTGGCGTGCAACGGGTCATAAGCCCTAATGGCCGTTTGCTCTATTGCAAGCGCCAGACCGGCCACATTTACCGCAGCTGGCTGCACCCCTTTGGGCGTCCGACCGTGCTGCGTGAGCGTGATGCCCTCAAAGGCCTGCGTTTGCTGGATGTGCGTGTGCCGGAACTGGTGTTTTGCGAAGCACGTCGCGACCCAGAGCACCAGTGGAAAGCCCTGTTGGTCACCGCGTCTCTGGACGGTTTCGACGAGATTGAAAACTGGTACGCCGCCGGTGGCCGCGAACAGTATGGCGAGGCGGTCCACGAGCGCCTGCTGCAAGAGTTGGCCGGCACCTTGGCCCGTATGCACAAAGGCCGCTGGCAACACGGTTGCCTGTATATCAAGCACATTTTCGTGCGGGTTACCGGTGAGCCTGATGCGGCGACGGTGGAAGTGGCCCTGCTGGACTTTGAGAAATGCCGCCAGCGCCTGACCGCTTATCGGGCCGCGTCCCACGACATGCTGCAATTGCGTCGCCATTCGTCGTGGAATGATACCGACTGGAAAAAACTCAGCTACTTTTACGAGACGGCGTTTGGCAGCGCTATCAAGGGTTTAACCAGATGAAGCTAGAAATCGCACGAGGTTTGTTTCTGGTCGGGGCATTGGGTGTTGCAGCCCTGGCCCTGGCGGTATGGGAACAACCTCGTACACAAGTGTTGAGTGCGGTAGACGGTGGCGGGCAATGCCTGCTGCCACGCATTGCCAAGACGAGTGTGGCGGCCAAGCCCGACCATGAATTGTTGTTATTCATGTTCGGCATGTCTCAAGCGATGAGGCCGCAAAGTTGAAACGATTGACCCCGAAAAGGGCCTTGCCATGCGAGGCCCTTTTTTTATGGTGCGCCAGGCATGATCATTCCCACGCTCTGCGTGGGAATGCCTCTTGAGACGCTCTGCGTCTCGTCCGTTAGCGCCAGTGACGCAGAGCGTCACGGGTTGCATTCCCACGCAGAGCGTGGGAACGATCAAGCCCGCTCCCACATTTTGATGTCGTCGGTCTTTAGACCAAGTGCAGGTGGTTATCCCAGAACCCTGCCGGTAACTCCAGTGGTGTTGCCAGTAACTTTTCCTGGCGGCAGTCATAGAAGCGGCAACGCCCCTGTCCTGATGTCACGACAAACCCATCCGCCACCGCACCCACCCCCGCACAGTCCGGCAAGGGCCCATCCAGGCGCAGTTCGGCGGTGTCCATGTCCCAGATAAAAAAGCGATTGCCACGAGGTGCTGTCAACGCCACCAGGCGCAGTTCGCTATGCACCGCCACGCTGGCGGTGTAATGCCCCATCGCCTGCAACTGTTCATCCGCCACTGGGAACGCCACGAACGGCTGCCCCGGGCGCTTGATCGCCAGCAACTCGGAACGCTCCTGGGACGGGCCCATGAACTGTTGCCCGGTGAGGATGGTGCCATCGCTGGCGATGCCCATGTGCCGCACGCTGTTCATCTGCTGGGCCAGGGTTTCCTTGCTGATCAGGCTGCCGTCGCGCCGCATCAGCACCAGGCTCGGCTCCATGGCATTGAGGTTCATCTCTACCCGGCTTTCGGCTTCGGTGCGAATGCCACCGTTGGCCACGATCAGCGTCTCGCCGTCGGGCATCCACGAGACCTGATGCGGGCCGATGCCGTGGGTAGAGATCTCGCCGCTGTGCACCAGCCGCTCACCTTCAAACTTATACACACCCAACAGGCCGCGGCCAGGGTCGGAAGTGTCGTTCTCGGTGGCGTACAGCCAGTCGCCGCTCTTGTGGATCACCGCATGGCCATAGAAATGGCGGTTGGCGTTGGAGGTGAGGGTTTGCAGCAGCCCGCCATCGCGCAGGTCGATCAGGTAGCTCTCGGTGCCTGGGCGACGTGCGACGAACAACGCAATCGGCAACGTCGGGTGGTTGATGATGTCATGGCAGCGCTGGCTGACCTGAGTAGCAAATACCGGCTTGCCGTCCAGGCGATAGCCGACAGCGTAGTGCTTGCCATCGGCATCATCGCGCGCCGACAGCAGCAGCGGGCCTTTGTCTTTGTGCTTGAACAGCGTCCAGCCACCCAAGGTGATAGCGCTGAGCAGCACGCTGCCCACCGCCAAAGCCTGTCGCCTGAGCATCATCAGTCACCGTCGTTGGCGTTAAAGCCCAGTTGTACGCCCAGCGCCTTGGCCAGTTCACCTTCATGCAGGCGATGGACTACGTTGAGGCTGTCGTAGATGTCGTTGAGTTGCTGGCGCCCGGCGTCGTCGTTCAACAGTTCGTTGAGGGTGCGCTGGTTGCTGGCGAACAGTTTCAGCGACGCTGCGTAGGCGGCGTCGATTTTCTCGGCCAGGGGCTTCTGGTCCGCCGGCAGCAGGCCACGCAGGCCTTTGTTATCGACGCCCACCCACACGGTCTGCGCTGCGGCGAGGCTGGCTTCCAGGCTCTGCAGGGACGACTGGCTGCGCCAGGCATCGGCTTGGAACGGTTGCGGGATGCCCTTGGTCTGGCGGCCCATTGGGGTGCCGAGTTTTTTCTTCAGGGTGTCCAGGGCGGTCACTTGCACGCGCAGCAGATCGGCGATGGCTTCGTGGGAATCAGCGTAGCGCTGGTTCGGAAACTTGGTCATTTGCGCGAGCATGCCGTCGGTGCTGTTCCAGCTGGCCAGGATCTCTTCGGCCAGGACTTTCTGGCGCTCGCCGATGGCCATCAGTAACGGGCAATAGCGGGCTTTCTGGGCTTCGTCGGCGACGTCGGGCTTGGCGTCGTAGAGGATGTATTCGTAGGCCGACAGGCCCTGCACTACCACGCTGGATTTCGCCAGGGCCGCGGCGTCGATCTGCGGCTGGGCACTGACCAGTTGCTCGACCTGGCGGCCGACCAGGTTCTTCTTGTCTGGCCAGAACTGCACCTGCCACGCCCGGTTGCCTTCGGCCAGCGGGCCGATCAACAGCGGTTGCAGCTCGGCCCAGGCTTTTTGTGCGTGCAGGAAGTCAGCGCGGGCGGTGTCCAGGCTTTCCTTGCCTTGGCAGTAGGCCAGGGCGCTGACGGCCAACTGACGGTCGGCCTCAACCCAACGGCTGTAGGTCGGCAGGATCACTTGCTTGGCGATGGCTGCCGAGGTCACTGCTTGCGGGTCTTGGGGCGAGCAGGCGCCCAAGGCCAGGGCGGCGAGGCTGGTGAATAACAACTTGGGACGAAACATGTCGAGCTCCCTTCTGTAAGTGGGGCAAAGCTTATAAAGAATTCAGGAACGCCAGCAACGCGGCACGCTGCTCGGCATTGAACGACAACACATGTTGCTGCGCCGCTTGGGCTTCACCGCCATGCCACAGCACGGCTTCAAGCAGGTTGCGGGCGCGGCCGTCATGCAGGAACTGGGTGTGACCACTCACGGTTTGCGTCAGGCCAATGCCCCACAGCGGCGGGGTGCGCCAGTCGCGGCCAGTGGCTTTGAATTCGCTACGGTTGTCGGCCAGGCCTTCGCCCATATCGTGCAGCAGCAGGTCGCTGTAGGGGCGAATCACCTGGTTGGCCAGTTCAGGTTCGGCTGCATTGGCGGCGGTGGTGAAGCTGGGCTTGTGACAGCCTTGGCAACCGGCCTGGTAGAACAGGTTCTTGCCGGCCAGCACTTGCGGCGTATCAACGTCCCGACGTGCGGGCACCGCGAGGTTGCGGGTGTAGAACAGCACCAGGCGCAGGATGTTATCGCTGACTTCCGGTTCACCCTGCGGGCCATTGCCGTTGGGCGCCTGTTTGCAGGCCACTTGGGCGTCGGTGCAGTCATCGAAGGGTCTCAGGGACGTGGTGAGGCCCATATCACCAGAAAACGCGTGAACGTTTTGTTGATTGAGGTTGGGCTGCCCGGCTTTCCAGCCAAAACGCCCGAGGACAGTTTTGGCCTGAGCGTCATCCCAGACCCAATTGGCGCGGCCGACAATAGCCTCTTTGTCGGCGGTCTTGGGGTCGGTGTTGCGCAGGATATCGGCGTCGCTGATCGCTTCGAGCAGGCCCAGGCCGATCATCGGCGGGGCGATACGCGCCGAGAAGCGTGTGTCAGGGTGCATCGGGCCGTAGCCGAGTTGGGTGATCTGCAGGTCGGGCTTGCGTAATTCAACGAGCGTGCCGTCCTTGAACCTGACGTTGACCGGTGTGTAGTCGACCCGCACCTTGCCTTCCGGCGCAACGCCGGGCACCGCCATGTCCTGGAGTTGCCCGCCGTAGACCGGCTCGGGTACCACGCCGATCTGTTCGATGAGCTTGGCGTAGGCTGGCTGCTCTGTAATAGAGGGATGGATGGACAGGCGCACCAGCATCGACACGGCATTGGGCGCGTCGGGCAGCGGCGGGTGGCCACGGCCATCCTTGATATGGCAGTTCTGACAGGCGTTGGTATTGAACAGTGGGCCCAGGCCATCGCGCGCCGTGGTGGTGGACGGCGCAATCACCCACGGGTTGCGAAAGAAACTGTTGCCGACGCTGAAGTCCAGGCGCCGCGTGGGCGCGAGGTTGGCCGAGGGCAGGGAAAAGGCGTTCTGGTCGCGCTTGTTTACCGTCGCCGCGCCACCGGCCCGCGATTCACCCGGCTCTGCTTTCGTGAAGCGAGGGGCGTCATCGCAAGCAGTCAGGCTTAAAGCCATCAACGCTGCAGGCAGGTACAAAAGCGCACGGAACATCGAGATTCCTGGACGAGGGCAGAAAATTAAGGCGCAAAGTCTAACAGGGCAGGGCAGATTGAATAAGAGCAATTATCGTTTGGTGGCATCCCGATTCTTTCCCGCTAGAATGGCTGCACATTTTTTTATGGAGGTGGCCAATGCAGGCTCTCGACGCTTTGCTCAACCGTGTTTCCGTGCCCCGTTTGCTCGACCCGGCACCGACCCAGGAGCAGCGCGACCTGCTGTTCGCCGCCGCCATGCGCGCGCCCGATCACGGTCAACTGCGCCCGTGGCGTTTCCTCACCGTCGAAGGCGCAGCCCGTGAACAGATGGGCACGCTGTTGGCTGAAGCCGCCCGCCTGCAAGACGCCGACGCACCGCAAGCCGCCATCGATAAAGCCCAGAACGGCCCGCTGCGTGCGCCGCTGGTGGTGGTGGTGATTGCACGCTTGCAAGAGCATTTCAAAGTGCCCAAGTCCGAGCAATTGCTGGCCGCCGCCTGTGCGGCCCACGGCATTCTGCTGGCGGCGTATGCCCAGGGTATTGGCGCGGTGTGGCGTACTGGCGAATTGTCCTACTCGGCCCATGTCGCCAAAGGCCTGGGGTTGGCGGCGAATGAAGAAGTGATTGGCTTTCTCTACCTGGGCACACCGCAGAACCCACCGCGTACGGCGCCGAAGGAAGACCTGGCGCCGTTCGTCCAGGCCTGGCCCGGCCGGTAATTCACCGCTGTTCTGCTCTATGTGAGAGCTGGCTTGCCTGCGATGGCATCGACTCGGTTTCACAGATACACCGAGTTGTCTGCATCGCGGGCGAGCCCGGCTCCCACCCAGATGTTTAGTGTTTTCAGAACCGAGTCAGACCCTGAACTGATCCATCAACTTCATCTGCTGGCTGGCCAGCGCATTGAGCTGGCTGCTGATCGCCGCCGACTCGGTGGCCTGGCCCGTGAGGGTTTCGGTCACGGTGCGAATCGCCGAGACGTTGCGGTTGACCTCTTCGGCCACCGCGCTCTGCTGTTCGGCCGCGCTGGCGATTTGCAGGTTCATGTCGCTGATCACGGTGACCGCGTCGCTGATCTTGCCCAGGGCTTGCACGGCTTGATGGATCTGCCCGGCATTGCTCTGCGCCTGGTGCTGGCTGGAGTGCATGGTCGCCACTACGCCACGAGTACCGCTCTGGATACGCTCGATCACCAGGCGGATTTCTTCCACCGAGTCCTGGGTGCGTTTGGCCAGGTTGCGCACTTCGTCGGCCACCACCGCAAAGCCACGTCCGCTTTCCCCGGCGCGTGCCGCTTCAATCGCCGCATTCAACGCCAGCAGGTTGGTCTGTTCGGCAATGCTGCGGATCACCTCCAGCACTGAACCGATTTGCTCGCTGTTGACCGCCAGGGCTTCGACTTCGCCCACGGCTTTGCTGACTTCGTCGGCCAGGGTGGTGATATCGCGGGTGCTCTGCTCGATGATCGACATGCCTTCGCGAGCCGACTGGTCGGCACCGCGTGCCGCGCTGGCGGCATTGGAGGCGCTGTTGGCCACGTCGTGGGCGGTGGCGCTCATTTCGTTCGACGCGGTGGCGACCTGGTCGATTTCACGGAACTGCACCTGCATGCCTTCGCTGGTCTGGCGCGCAATGGCGGACGACTGATCGGCCGTCCCGCGGGCTTCGGTAATGCTTTGCTTGATCTGCGCAATGGTCGGCTGCAGTTTGTCGAGGAAGCGGTTGAACCAGTTCACCAGCTCGCCCAGTTCGTCTTTCTTGGCGTAGGCCAGGCGTTGGGTGAGGTCGCCGTCACCGCTGGCGATGTCCTTGAGCATGGCGGCCACGCTATTGATAGGGCGGGTCACGCCAGTAGCGGTCAGCCAGATCAACAGCAAGCCCAGCAGGCCAGCGGCGGCGGCCACCAGCAGGGCTTTTAGCGTGCCTGTTGCCTGGGCCTCGTCGAGTACGGCTTGCAGTTTTTCGTTGTCGGCCAGCATCACCGCTTTGGGCAGCTTGATCACCACGCCCCAGGATTTGGCACCGGCAATCGGCTTGAGCGGGTACACGGCACGAATGGTGTCGTCCTGCTCACGGATCACCGGACGGTCATTGGCCAACAGTTGCACGATCTCCTTGCCTTCGGCGCCGATGCTGTCGATCAGGTTCTTGCCGACTTTGGCCGGTTCACCACTGTAGGCGGCGATTAGGCCGGTGCTGGACAGAATCTCCAGGTGGGCGGCACCGTTGAACAGGTCTTTCTGCGCAGCATCGGTGGTCGCTTGCAGGGCGGTGAGGGCGATGTCCACGCCGACGACACCGATGACTTTGCCGTCGACGATCAGCGGCAGGGAAATGGTGGTCATCAGTACCGGTTTGCCGGCCACCGTGTCTTCGTACGGGTCCAGCAGGCACGTACTGCGCGTGTCCCGTGGGCAGGTGTACCAGATGTTGTAGGGCGTGCCGCTGAGGTTGAGGGTGGTCTTGGTCAGGTCATCTTCGACCATGATGGTGTTCTGGCCTTCGCCGCCAGCACGACTCCAGTAGCTGGAAAACCGGCCTTTTTCATTGGAGACGCGGGCCTTGTCGTCGATGAATTCGCTGTCCTTGCCATCCAGCCCGTTGGGTTCGAACGACAACCAGATGCCCAGCACTTTGGTGTTGCGCTCGAACGCGGTTTTGACGCTGCGGTTGAGCTCTTCACGCAGGGCCCCGGCTTCAAGGGCGCGTTGGGTGCCCAACTGACGCAGGTCTTTGATCTGGTCGGCCAGGGCGGTGACCACCAGCAGGTTTTCGCCGAAGGTCTGCTGCAAGTGGCCGGCCTGTTCGGCCGCTTTGGATTGCAGCAACTGCTCAACGCTGGCGGTGAGCATTCGTGAGCTTGAATCACTGACCAACCGATCGTTCTGGTTGGTGTTGTAGATATTGATGCCGACCACCAGTGCAATCACACCCAGCAGGCACAGGCCGGACAGCAACACGATTTTCAAGCGGATGGAGAGGGTGTCGAACATAGGTTCACTCACGAATGGACTTGTTGGAATGCACGCAGAAGAGCCAAGTCCATTCGGCGCCGTACCTGAAACATCGGCGTCACAAATCAATTCATGAGAAATAGGCGATGAGCGGTAGGAAAATGCCTACACCGGCCGTTATACGGGGCGTGCGAGCTGCTCGGGGCGGGACCAGATCCACAGGTTGCCCAGGCTCATCCCGGCAATCGCCAGGTACACCGGCCAGCCGTGATCGAGCATCACCAGCATCAGCACGGCGCACAGCAACATGCTCACCGTGGCGCTGACCTTGGCGCGGCGGGCGATGATCTTGCCATTGCGCCAGTTGGACAGAATCGGCCCGAACAGGCGATGGTTTTCCAGCCAGGCGCTGAGGCGCGGCGAGCTTTTGGTGGCGGCCCAGGCAGCGAGCAAGATGAATTCGGTGGTGGGCAACCCCGGTATGACAATCGCCACCAAGCCGATCCCCAGGCTCACGTAGGCCAGCAGGCCAAAGAGGACTTGGGCGATTTTGGAGGAGGATTGGGGTTTGCCGGTCATGCTGCAGTTTTCTGGTGGGAAGGTTTACACATTATCAGCCATGAAATGCACCCAAGTGTGGGAGCTGGCTTGCCTGCGATGGCGGTGTATCAGGTTAAATATCCGGAGCTGACCCACCGCCATCGCAGGCAAGCCAGCTCCCACATTGAACCGCTGATTACCAGAACACTTACGCCAGTTCTGGGGCGCTAGCGTACGCCTGTTCCAGCAACACGGTGAAGCGCACAAACGCATCAATCGCGCCTTTTTCCACGGCAGCTTCTTCTTCGGCACTGAATGCCAGGCCGTCGAGGGTGCGGGTGAAGCTTTTCCAGCCTTCGGCGCGGCCACCGGCCGGCTCGCCCAGGTGGCGGGCACCGAAGGTTTCGCTCAGGCCCAGGCCCACGGCGCGCTTGATCAGGAACGCAGCGCCCAGCTTGGAGCCTTCGGAGACGAACAGCCAGCCCAAAGCTTCGGCTTTGCTGGGGTTGTTCACCGCACCGGCAACCGGGGCCGGGATTTCGGTGTCCAGGTCTGCCAGGTCGAGCTTGGCCGCTTCGGCGCGGCAGCGGGCGGCCAGGTCAGGGATGATCTGGTTCAACTCGGCATCGTTGTACAAGGCCACCAGTTCCGATTGGAACAGGTACTGGGCCACCACGAAACGGGCGAAGTTGGCTTGGGTTTCGAACGGCGCGTGAGCTTTCACCAAGGCGTCGAGCTTGGTGTGCGGCGCGTTGGTGATCTGGTTCAGGCGTTGGGAGCGCAGGCTTGGGCGTTCTGCGGTGGAAGAAGCGGTCATGAAAAAAGTCCTTGAGAAGAGAAGCGCCTGGGCGCCCTGAAGAGAGCTGTTATCAACTAGACGAACAAGAAGACGCGGCACAGTAAAAAATCCTCACCTCGCCGCGGCTGCAAGGGCGGCGAGGTGAGGCGGATGGGTCAGATGTCCCAGATCACGTTGATCGCAAAGTTGCGACCGGGCTGGGTCAGGCGGTCGAGGTTGGCCGGGCCGGTCACACCGGCTTCGCCGACGCTGTCGTAGCTGCGCACGTCATCCCAGTTCCAGTACTTCTTGTCGGTGAGGTTGTAGAGGCCACCGTTGACGGTCACGTCTTTGCTCACCTTGTAGTAAGCGGTCAGGTCGAGGATGCCGAAGCCCGGGGTCTTGAACGGGCCGTCGGTGCCGCCGTCGGGCGCGTGGAAGGTGGTGCTGTCGACGCGGTTCTGTTTTTTCACCACGGTCCAGCTCACCAGGCCACCGTAGTTGTCCTGATCGTAGCCCAGGCCAAACACGCCCTTGAGCGGGTTGACGCTGTTCAACGGCTCGCCATTGTCGTCGTTGCGACCGTAGGTGTAGGCAACCGAGCCTTGGGTATACAGACCCTTCGGCGCGCCGAGGGTATCCAGGTTCAGGCGGCCCTTGGCTTCCACGCCCTTGATGGTGGCGCGCTTGATGTTGACCGCCTGGAACTGCTCCACGGTGCCGCCGACCACGGCGTTGTCTTCGTCGATAAAGTCGCGGTACTTGTTGTAGTACACCGCAATATCGAAAGAGCCTTCGTCGAATTTGCCGCGAATCCCGGTTTCGATGCCTTTGCTGGTTTCCGGCTTGAGGTCGGGGTTGGGTTCGACGGTGTAGCCCAGGTTGAGGTTTTCGAAGCGACCGTACAGTGCTTTGGCAGACGGCGTGCGGAACCCCTCGGCGTATTGGCCGAACCAGGTGTAGTTGTCGGTCAGGGCATAGGTGAGGCCGAACTTGGGTGTGACGCGGTTCCAGGTCTTGTCTTTGCCATCGACGGTATAGGCGCCGGTCGGGTTGACGGTGTTGAGGAATTCCTGGGTCAGCTTGGGCTTGAGTCGGGTGTAGTCATAACGCACGGCGGGCAGGAAGGTCCATTTGTCCCAGGTGATCTGGTCCTGGGCGAACAGCGAGTAGGTGTTGATGGTCGGGTCGGGGAAGTCGCTGGCCTTCTTCACGCTGTCGCTGGCTGATGGGCTGGGCGCGCCGATGGCGGTGCAGCCGGCGCCAATGGCCAGGCACGAGGCCGAGCCTTCGCGTGAGCCGGTGACTTTCTGCTGCTTGAGGGTGGTGCCGTAGGTCACCTGGTGGTCGGTTTCGCCGAGGCTGAATGCTTTGTCCAGTTGCGCGTCGAAGACCCACTGTTTTTCTTCGTAAAGGGTGTCGCGGGTACGCAAGACGCGACGGCCGGCCTGGTAGATTTCGGCGGTGGTCTGGTCGGTCTTGGCGATCTGGTAGTTGAGGCTGGTCTTGATGCGGTCGGCAATCGGCGACTCCAGGGCGAAGGTGTTTTCCAGGCCGAAGCGCTCGCGGGTAATGGTGTCGTTACCGCGACGGTCGCGGTACAGGTTCATGCCCCGACCACCGATGAACGGACCGCCCACTGCGTTTTTCAGATTGACGTCGCGGTCATCCTTGAACTTCTCATAGGTCAGGCCCAGGCGGTTGTCATCGCCATAGTTCCAGCCCAGCTTGGCCAGCACGTTGGTGGTGCGCGCATCTTCCGGGTTGGCGCCGGTACGGGCCAGGCCGGTGGCGTTGTTGCCATCGTAGGACTCGGTTTCATGGCCATTGCGCTGGCTCAGGTGCAGCAAACCGTCGAAGTCTTGCACACGCCCGGCGAAGGTGCCGGAGGTCAGCCAGCTCTCGTCGGCGGAGCTGTAGCCGGTCTTCAGGCGGGCGCCGACGTCTTGGCCTGGTTTGATGATGTCATCCGGGTCGAGGGTGAAATAACTCACCGCGCCGCCGATGGCGCTGCTGCCGTACAGGGCCGAGGCCGGGCCGCGCAGGATCTCCACGCGCTTGACGATTTCCGGGTCGACGTAATTGCGGCGGGTCTTGGCGTAAGGGCCGTTGAAGAAATTGTCCGGCACTTCGACGCCATCCACCTGGGTGAGGACGCGGTCGCCGTCGATACCGCGAATGTTGTAGCCCGCGTTACCCGAGCGCGTACCGGCGCCGCCTACGGAGACGCCGGGTTCGTAGCGCACCAGTTCACGGATGTTGTTGACGTGCTGGCGGTCCAGTTCTGCGCGGTCGTGCACGCTGACGGTGCTCGGTACACTGTTCACATCCTGTTCATTGCGGGTGGCGCTGATGGTCACCTGTTGCAGGGCGAGGGCGCTGCCGGCGCTACGTTTTTCCAGCACGATGTTGTTGGTGCCCAGTTTGCGATAGCTCAGGTTGGTCCCCACCAACAGCCGCTCCAGGGCTTTTTCCGCTGGCAGCGGGCCGCGCACGCCAGGGGACGACACGCCCTGGCCCAGTTCGGCCGGCAGGCCGACTTGCCAGCCGGTCACTGCGGTGAAGGCGTTGAGTGCCGACACCAGTGGCTGCTGTTCGATGCTGAACGTGTAATTGGCGTGGCTGCGAGCGGCAGGTTCCGCGGCGGTGGCGCTCATGACGGGCGTACCAGCCAGCAGGATCGCGGCGGTCAGCAAGGACAAAACGGGCGAAGCAGACCGGCGGTTGAAACGAGAGGACATCGAGAGCGCTCCGGGATACGAATCTTATAGTTGCGAACCGAACCAAATAGGAATCAGTTGCATTGGCTATAACGAGACGTATCGCCGGTTAATATCGAGTAAAAATAATTCTCATTTAGTTCAGGATCACCAGCGCCGGGTACTCCGACAGCTTGGCCGAGGTGATGTGAGCCAGAGAGCGCACCACGTCCAGGGGCTGGTCGAGGCGGTAGTTGCCGGTGACAGCGACGCTGGCCAACTGCTCGTTGTTGTTGACGATCCAGCCGGGGTAATAGCGGCGCAGCTCAGCCAGCACTTCGCTCAGCGGGCAGTTTTCGAATACCAGCCGGCCCTGCACCCAGGCCAGATCCTTGCTGGGGTCGAGCTTGGCCGGTTGGCCGAAACCCTTGGGGCCGATGCGGATGCTTTCACCGGCGCTCAGGCGCACGCGGGCATCGTCGAACGTGTTGCTCAGGTCGACATCGCCGCGCTGCACTTGAACCTGGGCTTCGCCATTGAGGTAGCGCACGGCAAAGGCGGTGTCGCGCACGCTGGCGCGCACCGGGCCCGCGTCGATCTCCAGCGGCAGGCCACGGGTGGGCGCTATTTCAAAGTACGCTTCGCCCTGGTAGAGGCGGGCAATGCGCTGATGGTCCTTGATGGTGCTGGAAAACGCCGAATTGGTGTTCAGCAGCACCTTGGAGCCATCGTCCAGTTGCAGGCGCTGGCGCTCGCCCACCACCGTCAGATGGTCGGCCTGCAAACGCACCGGCAGGTTGCTGAAACTGAACAGGCCGACCAGTAACACGGCGGCGGTGGCCAGGGGTTTCCAGTGCGGTCTGATCCGGCGCCAGCCGCTGGGCTTGCGCGGTGCGGCGAGGGCCACGGCGGCGCTGTGTACCGGCGCGTCCCCCCAGGCGGCCTGGGCCTTGCTGAAGGCGTGGACATGCGCCGGGTCCTGGGCCAGCCAGGCGTCGAACGCGGCCTGCTGCCCAGGTTGCGGGCACTGCAAGGCGATCAGCCAATCGAGGGCTTGGTCCATGGCCGCGTCTTGCAACACCTCATGAGCCAACGCATGGGGGCGCAGTTTATTCGGGTCCGTCACGGTGTTCCTCGGGTCTTCGCCACGTTTTATTCATTTTTCCTACAGCTTGGATCGACACCTCTGTCGGGTGAAGCTTAAGGCTGATCCAGCCGTTCGGCCACACCCACACAGATAGCCATGATCAATTTGAGTTCCTTTTGCACCGTGCTCAAGGACACGCCCAATTGATCGGCAATCTCTTGGTAGCTGCAACCGTGCAGGCGGCTGAGGATGAAAATCCGTTGCTGGCGGGCGCTCAACTGGCCGAGGCTGACACTCAAGTGCTCCAGCAACTGCTCTGCCTGGGTAGCTTCCTCCGGCGTGCTGGCCGGCGCGGCGACGCTTTGCAGGACATCCAGCGGGACATCCTCCTGCAGGGTACGCGCCTGAATCCTGCGCGAACGCAAGTGATCCAGGGCCAGGTTGCGGGCTGTCTGGTAGACAAAGGGTTCAAGGTGGTCGATTGGCCGCTCGCTCAGGGCCCGAGTCACGCGCAGGTAGGTTTCCTGCAACAGGTCCTCGGCAGTGCTGTGGTTATGCACCATGCGTTGCAGAGTTCGTAGCAGGATCACCCGTTGGGTGAGGAAGACGTGGTTGAAGCGAGATTGGCTCACAGTGATACCAGACCGATTTGCAGTGAATGATAATGCTTATCATCAACTGAAATGGCAAGTGGCACTTTGAGATGCCTTGGAGATTGTGTGGGAGCCAGGCTTATGTGGGAGCTGGCTTGCCTGCGATAGCATCACCTCGGTTTGACTGAACGACCGAGTCGCCTGCATCGCGGGCAAGCCCGGCTCCCACACAAGCCAGTTCACACAATCCAGCCCGGGGCTTATTCGGCGTTACACAACGCCAGGCAGTTATCCAGCATACGGTTGGAGAAGCCCCACTCGTTGTCATACCACGCGAGCACTTTGAGCAATTTGCCGCTGACCTTGGTGTGATTAGCGTCGAAGATCGACGACAGCGGGTTATGGTTGAAGTCGCTGGAAACCAGCGGCAGGGTGTTGTAGCCGAGGATCTTCGAATGCTGGCTGGCGTGTTTGAGCAGGGCGTTGACTTCATCGGCCGTGGCTTCTTTCTTCAACTGCACGGTGAGGTCCACCAGCGACACGTTGATCACCGGTACACGCACCGCCATGCCGGTCAGCTTGCCTGCCAGTTCCGGCAGCACCAGGCCCACCGCTTCAGCGGCGCCGGTCTTGCTCGGGATCATGTTCTGGGTGGCCGAACGCGCGCGGTACGGGTCGGTGTGGTACACGTCGGTGAGGTTCTGGTCGTTGGTGTAGGCGTGAATAGTGGTCATCAGCCCGCTTTCGATGCCCAGCTCGCGATGCAGCACCTGGGCGACGGGCGCCAGGCAGTTGGTGGTGCACGATGCGTTGGAAATGATCTGGTGGGATTGACGCAAAATGTCATGGTTTACCCCGTAGACCACAGTCGCGTCCGCGCCTTTGGCCGGGGCGGAGATGATCACCTTGCGCGCGCCAGCGCTAATATGCGCGGCAGCCTTGTCACGGTCGGTGAACAGGCCGGTGCATTCGAACACCACGTCAATCTTGTGCGCAGCCCACGGCAGGTCGGCGGGGTTGCGAATGGCACTCACGGCAATCCGGTCACCATTGACGGTCAGGCTTTCCTGATCGTGGGCAACCTCTGCGTCGAAAGTGCCGTGTACGGTGTCGTACTTGAGCAGGTGGGCATTGATCGAACTGTCGCCCAAATCGTTGATGGCGACGATCTGCAGATCCTGGCGATAGCCTTGGGTATACAGTGCGCGCAGGACATTACGGCCGATACGGCCAAAACCATTGATTGCGATTCGAAGAGTCATCGGAAAGTGCCTGTCGTCGATTTGTTGTAAGAATTACAAGATTATTCGCATAAAAATAGAAAACAAGCCTTTTTAGTGGCAATATTTTGTTCAATCTACAACGAGTGACCTGAATCAACTGGTCCGATGATCCAAACGACCCCCTGCCATCCCATGAGCCGTGGGCGTTTGATCAGCATAGACTCTCAGGTCGCCACATCCGTTAGCCTGGAGTTCTATACATGCATCCCCGCGTTCTTGAGGTCACCGAACGGCTTATCGCCCGCAGCCGCGCCACCCGCGAGGCTTACCTTGCGCTCATTCGCGGCGCAGCCAGCGACGGTCCGATGCGCGGCAAGCTGCAATGCGCCAACTTCGCCCACGGCGTGGCCGGTTGCGGCACCGAAGACAAAAACAGCCTGCGCATGATGAATGCCGCCAACGTTGCAATTGTTTCTTCTTATAACGACATGCTCTCGGCGCATCAGCCCTACGAGCATTTCCCCGAACAAATCAAAAAGGCGCTGCGCGAAGTCGGCTCGGTCGGCCAGTTCGCCGGCGGCACCCCCGCCATGTGCGACGGCGTGACCCAGGGCGAGCCGGGCATGGAACTGAGCCTGCTCAGCCGTGAAGTCATTGCCATGTCCACGGCGGTAGCGCTGTCCCACAACATGTTCGACGCCGCGCTGATGCTGGGCATCTGCGACAAGATTGTTCCTGGCCTGATGATGGGCGCGCTGCGCTACGGCCACCTGCCGATGATTTTCGTGCCAGGCGGGCCGATGCCCTCGGGTATCTCCAACAAGCAGAAGGCCGATGTGCGCCAGCGCTATGCCGAAGGCAAGGCCAGCCGCGAAGAACTGCTGGAATCGGAGATGAAGTCCTACCACAGCCCCGGCACCTGCACTTTCTACGGCACCGCCAACACCAACCAGTTGCTGATGGAAGTCATGGGCCTGCACTTGCCTGGCGCTTCGTTCGTCAACCCGTACACGCCCCTGCGGGATGCGTTGACCCGTGAAGCTGCGCACCAGGTTACGCGTTTGACCAAGGCCAATGGCAACTTCACGCCGATTGGCGAGATTGTCGACGAGAAGTCCATCGTCAACTCCATCGTTGCGCTCAACGCCACTGGCGGCTCCACCAACCACACCCTGCACATGCCGGCCATTGCCATGTCGGCAGGCATCATCCTGACCTGGCAGGACATGGCCGACCTCTCCGAGGTGGTGCCGACCCTGTCCCACGTGTATCCAAATGGCAAGGCTGACATCAACCACTTCCAGGCGGCGGGCGGTATGTCGTTCCTGATCCGCGAACTGCTGGAAGCCGGCCTGCTCCACGAAGACGTCAACACCGTGGCCGGCAAGGGCCTGAGCCGCTATATCCAGGAACCTTTCCTGGTGGATGGCGAACTGGTCTGGCGCGACGGCCCGATCGAAAGCCTCGACGAAACCATCCTGCGCCCGGTGGCCCGTGCGTTCTCGCCGGAAGGCGGCTTGCGCGTGATGGAAGGCAACCTTGGCCGTGGCGTGATGAAGGTGTCGGCGGTGGCCCCGGAGCATCAGGTTGTCGAAGCGCCGGCGGTGGTGTTCCAGGACCAGCAGGACCTGGCCGATGCCTTCAAGGCCGGCTTGTTGGAAAAAGACTTCGTTGCGGTGATGCGCTTCCAGGGGCCGCGCTCCAACGGCATGCCGGAACTGCACAAGATGACCCCGTTCCTGGGCGTGTTGCAGGACCGTGGTTTCAAAGTGGCGCTGGTAACAGATGGGCGCATGTCCGGCGCGTCGGGTAAGATCCCTGCCGCGATCCACGTCAACCCCGAAGCCCAGAGCGGCGGGCCGCTGGCGCGGGTCCAGGATGGCGATATTATCCGTGTGGATGGCGTTACCGGCACCCTGGAGCTTAAGGTGGACGCCAAAGTATTTGCAGCGCGCACGCCTGCCACGGGCCTGTTGGGCAATAACGTGGGAGCCGGTCGCGAGCTGTTTGCATTCATGCGCTTGGCCGCAAGCTCCGCAGAGCAGGGCGCCAGCGCCTTTACCTCTGCCTTGGAGACGCTTAAGTGAAGCTTGCGCTGGTCGGTGACATCGGGGGGACTAACGCCCGTTTTGCGTTATGGCGGGATCAGGAACTGCATTCGATCCGCGTGCATGCCACGGCGGATCACGGCAGCCCTGAAGAGGCGATCAAGGTCTATCTCAAAGAGGAAGGCCTGGAAATCGGCGACATCGGTGCGGTGTGCCTGTCGGTGGCCGGGCCGGTGAGTGGCGATGAATTCAAGTTCACCAACAACCACTGGCGCCTGAGCAAAACCGCGTTTTGCCAGGCCCTGCAGGTGGATGAACTGTTGCTGGTCAACGACTTCTCGGCCATGGCCCTGGGCATGACCCGGCTCAAGCCCGACGAATTCCGCGTGGTCTGCGAAGGCACGCCGGAGCCCTTGCGCCCGGCCGTGGTGATCGGCCCAGGTACGGGTCTTGGTGTCGGCACCTTGCTGGACCTCGGCGCAGGCCGTTGGGCAGCATTGCCGGGGGAGGGTGGGCATGTCGACCTGCCCCTGAGCAGCCCACGGGAAACCCAGCTGTGGCAACACATCTACAGCGAGATCGGGCATGTCAGCGCCGAAACCGCGTTAAGCGGCGGCGGCCTGCCGCGGCTGTACCGGGCGATTTGTGCGGTGGATGGGCATGAGCCGGTGCTCGACACCCCCGAAGCCATCACGGCGGCGGGCCTGGCCGGCGATCCGGTGGCGATGGAAGTATTGGACCAGTTCAGCATCTGGCTGGGCCGGGTGGCGGGCAATAACGTCTTGACCACCGGTGGACGCGGTGGCGTGTACATCGTGGGTGGGGTGATACCGAGGTTTGCCGACTTCTTTATCGCCAGTGGTTTCGCTAAAAGCTTCGCGGATAAAGGCTGCATGAGCGACTACTTCAAAGGTATTCCAGTGTGGTTGGTGACGGCGCCGTATTCCGGGCTGACTGGGGCGGGTGTGGCGCTTGAGCAAGCTTTTGCATAGGTCATAATGGCGCCGTCGCAGGCAAGCCAGCTCCCACAGTCTGGAATGCATTCCAAGTGTGGGAGCTGGCTTGCCTGCGATGACGGCCTAAAGCGCACCCGATGATTTAAGCCAGGCCATAACAACAAGGAGGCCCCCGTGAGCGTAATCAGTAAATCCATTCTCCTCGTCGACGACGACCAGGAAATCCGCGAATTGCTGCAAACCTACCTCAGTCGCGCCGGCTTCCAGGTCCGTGGCGTGTCCGACGGTGCGGGGTTCCGCCAGGCAATGAACGAGGCGCCGTGCGACCTGGTCATCCTCGATGTCATGTTGCCAGACGAAGACGGCTTCAGCCTGTGCCGCTGGATTCGCCAGCACCCGCGCCAGGCGCAGGTGCCGATCATCATGCTCACCGCCAGTTCCGACGAAGCCGACCGCGTGATCGGCCTGGAGCTGGGCGCCGATGACTATATCGGCAAACCATTCAGCCCCCGCGAGTTGCAGGCGCGTATCAAGGCACTGCTGCGCCGCTGCCAATTCGGCCAGGAGCGCAGCAGCGGCGGTGATGTGTGGGTGTTCGATGAATGGCGCCTGGATATGATCAGCCACCGCTTGTTTCATGTGGATGGTGAAGAGGTGATCCTCTCCGGTGCCGACTTCGCCTTGCTCAAGTTGTTTCTCGACCACCCGCAACAGATCCTCGACCGCGACACCATCGGCAACGCCACCCGTGGCCGCGACCTCATGCCCTTGGACCGTATCGTCGACATGGCCGTCAGCCGCTTGCGCCAGCGCCTGCGCGACACCGAGAAACCTCCGCGGCTGATCCGCACCGTGCGCGGCAGCGGCTATCAACTGGCAGCCAGCGTGGTTGCCGGCAATGCCCACTGAAGCGCTGAACGAACGTCGCCGCCGCTTCCCGGTACCCCGCTCGCTGCTGGGGCGCATGTTACTGTTGACCTTGCTGGCGGTGCTGTTCGCCCAGGCGCTGTCCAGCGTGATCTGGGTGTCGCAATTGCGCGCCACCCAGCTTGAGGGCTTGGTCACCAGCGCCCGCAGCCTAGCGCATTCAATGACTGCCAGCGTGAGTTACTTCCGGTCGCTGCCGGTGGCCTATCGCCCGTTGGTGCTGGACCAATTGCGCAGCATGGGCGGCACGCGTTTTGTGGTGACCCTCAATGATCGCCCGCTGGACATGCAGCTATTGCCCGAAACCCCACGCAAGCAGGCGGTGCTGGTGGCAGTGGATGAAGTGCTGCGCCAGACCCTGGGTGCCGACGTGCATATCTCGGTGGAGTTCGTCAGCGCCGAAGACCTGCGCATCTTCAATGCCGGCCTGAAGCTCGACGAACTGCCACGCTCCTGGGCCCATTACGCGTTGACCCTGGAGCCGGTGAACCCGCCGGTGCTGGTCACCCAGATCCAACTGGCACCCGGTGAATGGCTGTACATCGCCTCGCTATTGCCCGAGCCCTACACCAGCCTGGAAGAGCAAGGCCTGCCGTCCCAGCAGGTGTGGTTCATCGTGCTCACCAGCGGTTTTCTGCTGCTGTTCATCGGCCTGCTGGTGCACTGGCAAAGCCGACCGCTCAAGCGCCTGGCGCGAGCGGCGCGGGACATGTCCCTGGGCGCCGATGTGGAGCCGGTGGCTGAAGGCGGCGGCAGTGAAGTGGTGGAAGTGGGCCGTGCGTTCAATGCCATGCGTGAACGCATCAGCCGTTACCTGACCGAGCGCAGCCAGTTGTTCAGCGCGATTTCCCATGACCTGCGCACACCCATCACCCGCCTGCGCCTGCGCGTGGAATTGCTGGAGGACGAGAACCTGCAAAACAAATTCGGCCGTGACCTGGATGAATTGGAATTGCTGGTCAAGGGTGCGTTGCAATGCGTGAAAGACACCGATATTCACGAAAACATCCAGCCGGTGGACCTCAACCACGTCCTCGAATGCCTGGTGGAGCCATACCTGGCACCCCATGGCAATGGCCGAGTGACCCTCGATGGCGCGGCGCTGTCAGCCTACCCAGGCAAGCCGCTGGCGCTCAAGCGTTGCATCGGCAACCTGATCGACAACGCGCTGAAGTACGGGCAGAACGCGCATTTGCATATCGAGGACGATGGCGCGCAGTTCATTCTGCATGTGGATGACGAGGGGCCTGGTGTGCCGCAGCAGCGGCTGGAACAGGTATTTGAACCGCACTTTCGACTGGCCGGCCAGCAGCAGGGTTACGGACTGGGGTTGGGCATTGCGCGCAATATTGCCCATAGCCATGGTGGCGAAGTGAGTTTGCAGAACCTGCGCGAAGGCGGCCTGCGCGTCACCCTGCAACTACCAAGAACCTTGGACTAACAAACACCTGAGATCAAATGTGGGAGCTGGCTTGCCTGCGATAGCGGTGGTTCAGTTGACTCATTAGTGACTGACACACCGCCATTGCAGGCAAGCCAGCTCCCACATGTTGCTCTGCGTACATCAGATGCTCTGGCGCAACCGGGCCAGGTCGCGCAGCGGCGGCGCACCGAACAACCGGCTGTACTCCCGGCTGAACTGGGACGGGCTTTCATACCCCACCCGATAGCCCGCCGCCGAGGCCTCCAGCCCTTCGGCAATCATCAGCCGCCGGGCTTCCTGCAAGCGCAGTTGCTTCTGGTATTGCAGCGGGCTCATGGCCGTGATCGCTTTGAAGCGATGGTGCAAGGTCGAGACGCTCAGGTTCACTTCCTTGGCTAGGTCGTCGATACGCAGCGGCTGTTCATAGTTGCCGTTCAGCCAGGTGATCGCCTGGCTCACCCGATGGCTCTGGCTGTTAGCCACAGCGATTTCATACAGGCGATAACCCTGCGGGCCACGCAGCAAGCGGTAGAGAATTTCACGGTTGATCAAGGGCGCGAGCATCGCGATGTCTTTAGGCGTGTCCAGCAAGCGGGTCAGGCGCAGCACCGCGTCGAGCAGTGCGTGATCGATGCGGTCGACGTACATGCCTCGTGAGGTCGGGCGCGAGGGCACGCCCATCGGCCCGGCCTCTGCGATCAGCGCGGTGAGCTGCGCCGGGTCGATATTGATACGCACCGAGAGGTTCGGGTCCTCGGCGGTGGCGTCAATAATGCGGCCGGCCACCGGCATCGCCACCGAGAACACCAGGTAGTTGAGCGGGTCGTAGGCAAAGATCTCGTCGGCCAGGCGCACTTCCTTACTGCCACTGGCTAGGATGCACAGCGCGGGTTCCACCAGCACCGGCATGAAATCCCGGGGCGCGTTGTGGCGGTTCAGGTACAGCGAGGTGATCGCCGTGCCGTAGGAGCCGTCCTCCCAGGTATGGCGGTGCACGATACTGGCCAGCTCGGCGCGTTGTTTCTCCATCTCGGCATCGAGGGGAACGGGCTTGGATTCGGGCGACGGCATGGGGCGTCCTCTACACGCGGCTTTGATGGGCTCAGCTTAGCGGCGGCTTTTCAAAAAGTGTTACGTCGATTCTGCAGCATCCTTGCCTGATCCTGCGAGATCGCGTGAATCAGGCAAGTACGCAGCCTGTCATCTGCCTGAAACATGGGGCCTGGGCCTGGAATAAATTCTGAGACCGAACGTCCTCCCTACGCTTCTCGCAGGATTGTGCAATAAGCCTGCAGGAATTGACTAACCGCGCTTACCGCCGCGCCGTTATCTTTGATCCTGTGGCAACACGCCCTCATTGTGCTTGCCGAGCATCACTTCTCAACGGGAGAGTCGAACATGTCCACCCCCATTCCCGCGAGCCATATGGCCTTTATCCGCGCCCGTAGCGGGTGCAGCACCGAACTCGGTGCACGCTTGAGCAGTTTGATCGAACCGGGTCGCCAGGCCCAGGGTTGCCTGCAATTCTCGTTGCAGCACTCCCAGGTCGACCCCGATGTATGGCTGGTATCCGGGTTCTGGAGCAGCGAGCAGGCCATGAGCGCCTACTTCAACTCTCCGGCCCTGATGATCTTCACTGAGCTTCTGAACGACATGGTCGTGCGCAGCATGGACTTCCAGACCTTCACCGACGCATCGGCGGCACAGGCCTACGGCGAGTACCTGCAACTGGCCGGTTAACGGTTAGAATGGCCGACTTTCCATTGGCCAGGACTTGCAACATGGCACGTAAACAATTTGCCCACCACGAAGCCGTTTCCGCCGTAGTACCGGGCGAAGGTGGCTACAGCGCCGCCGTCGCCGTCAAGGCACTGGATGGCATGGGCGCACCCAGGTTTCACAAGATCCTTGATGGGCAGACGTTCAAGACAGCGTCCGATGCCGATGATGCGGCGACGTTGCAACTCGAGCATCTGGTCGATGTGGATGCAGAAGGCCAACTGACCTGGGCGACTGCTGAACGCTGAGGCAGCACACCTAACCAATGTGGGAGCTGGCTTGCCTGCGATAGCGGTGTATCAGTCACTCTTGGGTTAACTGACCCACCGCTATCGCAGGCAAGCCAGCTCCCACAGTTTTGATTGCATTGCAGTCAGGGTTTGGTGGCGCCTGGGCGGTACATCTTGAACAGCGCTTCTGGCCCCAGCTGGAAATAATCCGCCGGGCCACCCCCGCGTAAAATCGGCTCGGCGGCAGCGGTGTCGTAGATCCCGTCCTTGAGCAACCATTTGGCGATGTGCACCGCAACCACCTCGCCCAGCACCAGCCAGCTCGGCACCAACTGTTGGTCGGCACGTTGCAGCTGGATGATCTGCGTCACCTTGCACTCGAACGACACCGGGCTCTCGCCCACCCGTGGTACGCCAACGATTTTCGAAGCCACCGGCGTCAAGCCGGAGAGTTCGAATTCATTCACCTCGGGCGATACGGCCGCGCAGCTCTGGTTCATCTGCTCGGCCAGTGGTCGGGTGGCCAGGTTCCAGACGAATTCGCCGGTCTGTTCGATATTGTTCAGGCTGTCTTTACGCCCGACACTGGAAAACCCAATGATCGGCGGAATGTAGTTGAATGCGTTGAAGAAACTGTAGGGCGCCAGGTTCAGGCGGCCTTCGCGGTCGTGCGAGGAGATCCAGCCAATCGGGCGTGGGCCGACGATGGCATTGAACGGGTCATGGGGCAGGCCGTGGCCGTTGGCGGGTTCGTAAAAGTGGATGTCGTCAGGCATGGCCGGGGTTCCTGCTACGCGGTTTGGGAGGCGGTCATAGTGCAATTCATGGCGGTGAATTTCCATCGTGCCCATGGATTTTTCATACATCTGCCACCTATTTTTCACAGTTTCCCCTTCAGTCTGCGCCCAAGGTCAATACCCCCTATAAGACTGAGCCTTGGAGCTATCTACTGCATGAATAAACTTCCTCAGATCACCCTGGCGTTCTGGGTCATGAAAATCTGCGCAACTACCTTGGGCGAAACCGCCGGGGACTTGCTGTCGATGACCTTGAACGTTGGCTACGCCATCAGCTCCATGATCCTCATTAGCGTGTTCCTGGTGACCCTGGTGACGCAACTCTGGTCGAAAACCTACAACCCGGTGCTGTACTGGATCGTGATTTTGTCTACCAGTACTGCGGGTACCACGATGTCCGACTTCATGGACCGCACGCTGGGACTGGGCTACGCCACCGGGTCGATGATCCTGATCGTGATCCTGATGATCATCTTTGCATTGTGGCACCTCAGTGGTGACTCGCTGAACGTGAACAAGGTGCAGACCTTCCGAGGGGAGCTGTTTTACTGGATGGCGATCCTGTTCTCCAACACCTTGGGCACCGCATTGGGCGATTTCCTCGCGGACGATTCGGGGCTGGGCTTCGCCGGTGGCGCATTGTTGATAGGCTCAACCATCGCCGCGGTGGTGGTACTCAAGTACTTCACCCGCATCTCGTCGGTATTGTTGTTCTGGGTGGCGTTTGTACTGACACGGCCGTTTGGCGCGACCTTGGGGGATTTTCTGACCAAACCCCATGAAAAAGGCGGCTTGGATTTCGGCACCATCGGTTCGTCCGCGGTATTGGCTGCGGTGCTGGTGGTGATGATTGCTGGCGCGTCGTATGCGCAGCGGCGCTATGGGCGCAATGAGGCCGCAGAGTTGTCCTAAGGCTAAATGAGGGAGCGGGCTTGCTGTGGCGAGGGAGCTTGCTCCCGTTCGACAGCGTAGCTGGAGCCAGCTTTTTGGGGGCGCTTCGCACCCCAGCGCAAGCAAGCTTGCTCGCCACAGCAAGCCCGCTCCCACATTTTTTAGTCGGTGGTGATGCGTGAGTGTTTACGCGTGTCTTTCATGGTCACGTAGACCATCAACGACACGGCGATACACGCGGTCACGTACCAGTAGTAGCCCGTTTCCATACCGATGCTCTTGAACCACAGCGCGATGTATTCAGCGGTACCGCCGAAGATCGACACGGTCAGGGCATACGGCAGGCCCACGCCCAGTGCGCGGATTTCGGTCGGGAACAGCTCGGCCTTCACCACGGCGTTGATCGAGGTGTAGCCGCTGACGATGATCAGCGCCGCCATGATCAGGAAGAACGCGCCCCACCAGCTCTGGATGGTGTGCAGGGTGGTGAGGATCGGCACAGTGAACAGGGTGCCAAGCACGCCGAAGGCGATCAGGATCGGGCGGCGGCCGATTTTATCCGACAGCCCGCCGATGATCGGTTGCAGGCACATGAACAGAAACAGCGTCGCCGCCGAGATGGTGGTGGAGTCGGAGATGCTCATGCCGACCGTGTTCACCAGGTATTTCTGCATGTAGGTGGTGTAGGTGTAGAACGCCAGGGTGCCGCCCATGGTCAGGCCGACCACGGTCATCAGTTCCTTGGGGTGACGCATCAAGGTGCGCATTGCGCTTTCCTTGGCTTTTTCTTTCTTGGTGAACGACTCGGTTTCTTCCATGCCGCGACGCAGGTACAGCGCGACCACTGCGCACAGGGCGCCGATGGCGAACGGGATGCGCCAGCCCCAGGCGTACAGTTGTTCGGTAGTCAGCACCTGTTGCAGCACGATCAGCACCGCCAGCGCGATGAGCTGGCCGGAGATCAGGGTCACGTACTGGAAGCTTGAGTAGAACCCGCGACGTTCCTTGGTGGCCATCTCACTGAGATAGGTGGCAGAGGTGCCGTATTCGCCGCCGACCGACAGGCCCTGCAGCAGGCGGGCAAACACCAGCAGGATCGGCGCACCGATACCAATGATTTCATAGCCTGGGCTCAGGGCAATCAGCAGCGAGCCGAAGCACATCAGGTACACCGAGGCCATCAAGGCTTTTTTACGCCCGACTTTGTCGGCGTAGAGGCCCATCAGCCAGCCACCGATCGGGCGCATCAGGAAGCCCACGGCGAAGATCGCGGCGGTGTTGAGCAGTTGGGCAGTGGTGTCGCCTTTGGGGAAGAAGGCTTTGGCGAAGTACAGCGAGAAGGCGGCGTAGACGTACCAGTCGTACCATTCGACCATGTTGCCGACCGATCCGCTGAAGATCGACTTGATGCGGCTGGAGGTGGTGCGCTCCTGCGCTTTGACGGCCGTCGATCCCAGAGGCACGGTGTTGGAGTTATCCATTGAAGGATCCTTCATCTAGTTGTTTTTATGGAGCGGCGCGTGCGCAGCCTGTTGGGGCTATAGCAGGAGCTGTGCCAGGTAGAGGAAGGCCCGCGATAGAAGGGTTGCGGGATTTTATTGAGCGGAAAGTCGCTGATGGTTTTTGGGTGATGAGCGGAAATCCGCTTATGGCTGCCGACGCCATCGCAGGCAAGCCAGCTCCCACACCTGCTGTGTTCACAGACCAAAATGTGGGAGCGGGCTTGCCCGCGATGGTGATCCAAATATCGCTACACAAACATCTCCCTTACCAACCCATGCCGCTGCATCTTCTCATTGAAGGTACGGCGCGGCAGTTGCAACTCGGCCAGCACCGCCTTGATATCGCCCTTGTGACGCGTCAACGCGGCCTTCAGGCAGTGTGCCTCGAACGCTTCTTGCTGCGCTGCTAACGACTGCCCGGCTTCGACCCCTTGCGGTTCCGGCTCGTCCAGCCCCAACACCTGGCGCTCGGCGACGTTGGCCAGTTCGCGCACATTGCCCGGCCAGTCATGGCTAAGCAGGCGCCCCAACTGTGGCCCACTCAAGGGCTCGACCTGGCGGCCCAGACGCTCGGCGGCGCTTTGCGCAAAATGCTCGTACAGCAGGGGAATATCTTCGCGACGTTCACGCAATGGCGGCAGGCGCAGTTGCGCGACGTTGAGCCGATAGGCCAGGTCTTCGCGAAAGCGCCCGGCACGGGCTTCTTCCAGCAGGTCGGGCTTGGTGGCAGCGATGATGCGCAGGTCCACTTGGATACTCTGGTTGGAGCCCAGCCGCTCCAGCTTCTGCTCTTGCAATACGCGCAGCAATTTCACTTGCTGGGCCAGGGGCATGCTTTCGATTTCATCCAGGAACAAGGTGCCGCCGTGGGCATATTCCAGTTTGCCGATACGTTTGCCGTGGGCGCCGGTGAAGGCGCCGCTTTCATGTCCGAAGAGTTCGGCTTCGAACAACTGCTCGGGGATTGCCGCGCAATTGAGGGCCACGAACGGCTTCTTTGCGCGTGGGCCGAAGTCGTGCAGGCAGCGGGCGACCAACTCCTTGCCGCTGCCGGTTTCACCGCGAATCAGCACATTGACCGGCAAACTCGCCAGGTCCAGCACTTGGCGGCGCAAGCTTTGAAGGCCCTTGGACACACCCAGCAGGCTGGACTCCAACTGCGCGCGATGATCGGCCTGTTGATGCAGGCGGCGGTTTTCCAGGATCAGGCCACGCTTGTCCAACGCCCGGCGCAGGCTGTTGAGCAAGGCGTCGGGGCTGAAGGGTTTTTCCAGGAAGTCGTAGGCGCCGTCGCGCATGGCTTCGACGGCCATTGGCACGTCGCCATGGCCGGTGAGCAAAATCACCGGCAAATCGGCATCGCGGCGCTGCACCTCGGCCAACAGTTCAAGGCCGCTGAGCCCTGGCATGCGCACGTCGCTCAGAATCACCCCGGCAAAGTCCTTGGGCAGTTGCGCCAGGCACTCTTCGGCGCGGCTGAACAACTGCACGTCAAACCCCGACAGGCTCAACCATTGCTCGACGGCCGTGCGAATACTGGCTTCGTCATCGACCACAATCACCGCGTTCAACATAGGTCTGGCGTCTCCAGGGCGATAGGCAGGGTCAAGGTGAAAGTCGCGCCATCGCCACGGTTGGCGGCACTCAGGCGTCCGCCCAGTTCATGCACGATAGCGTAGGACACCGCGAGTCCCAAACCGAGCCCGTCGCCCACCGGTTTGGTGGTGAAAAACGGGTCGAACACGCTGCTCAAATGTTCTTCGGCAATCCCGCCGCCGCTGTCGCAGACGCTCAACTGCCACAGCTGCTGATCGGCGTGCAGGCGGATTTCCAGGCGCTTGCGCGGTTTGTCGGCCATGGCGTCGAGGGCGTTGCGCAACAGGTTGATCAGCACCTGTTCCAGGCGGATCGCGTCGCCACGTACCCAGGCCGGGCGGGTGAGGTCCAGCACCACACCGATGGCTTCGTCACGCAGGCGCGCGTCGAGCAGGTGCAAGGATTGGTCGACCACCGTCGCCAGGTCCAGCTTTTCGCGCAGGCCACTGGGGCTCTTGCGCGCGAATGTCTTGAGGTGGCCGGTGAGCGCGGCCATGCGCGTGAGCATGTCATCCAATGGCGTGAGCGCCTTGTAGGCATCGTCCACGCGACCATGGTCGAGCAGCAGCCGCAGCGTCGCCAGTTGCATGCGCTGGGCGGTCAGCGGCTGGTTGATTTCATGGGCGAGGGCGGCCGACATTTGCCCCAATGCCGCCAGCTTGGCCGACTGCACCAGGCCATCCTGGGCGGTGCGCAGCGCCTGGGTGCGTTCTTCGACCAATTGCTCCAGTTCTTCACGGCTGCGCTGGCGCAAGCGGGCCAGGCGCCAGCGCTGGCTGAGGAACAGCACCAAGAACACCAATGCCAGCCACGAACCCGCAGCGGCAAGGCCCGCGTTACGTTGGTCTTCAAAGGCAAACTGGGGTTTGCGCAACAGGTGCAGGGTCCAACCTTCGCGCTTGAGCGGCAGCGACTCCCAGATGTAATTGGCGTTGCCGTCGGGGCCGTTGACGCGGATCAAGTGGCTGTTTTCGTCAAAGCGTTGCAGGGGCTGGGTGTCCAGCGGCTGCAGTTGCTTCTTGTCGTATTGGCGGGTGGCCTTGAGTTCAGCCAGGTCATTTTCGGACAACGGCCGCAGGTTGCGATAACGCCAGCCCGGCTGGTTGGCGATAAACACGATGCCCCGCGCATCGCTGACCAACAGCAGGTCATTGCCCTGTGCCCACTCGCGCTCCAGCTCGGGGAACTCCAGCTTGACCACCATGGCGCCGAGGAACTGCTCGTGCTCATCCACGACCGCACTGGAAAGAAAGTAGCCCGGAATACCCGTGGTCACGCCCACTGCATAAAAGCGCCCGGTGCCGTGGCTCAAGGTCTGGCTGAAATACGGCCTGAACGCGTAGTTGTGGCCGACATAACTGCTGGGCAGGTTCCAGTTGCTGGCGGCCACGGCCAGGCCGGTGCGGTCCATCAGTTCCAGGGTCGAAGACTGCGCAGCGCCGTTGATGCGCTCCAGCTTGCGGTTGAGCCGGTCTTGCGTGGTGGCGTCCAGCGGGCCCTTCAAGGCGCTGATCATCTCCGAATCCAGCGCCAGCACGGCGGGCAGGGCACGGTAGCGTTCGATCAGGGTGTGCAGCGAGTTGGCATACAGCGCCAGCTGCTGATTGGCACGGGCGGCGTCGTCCACCAAGGCCTGGCGTTCGGCATGGCGCGTGGCCAAGGCGGCAGCCAGCACCGCACCGGCGATGATCAACAGAGAATAGAAGGTCAGGCGCAGGGGGCGAGGGATCACGATCATACGATGATGAACAGGCACGGTAAGGGGCGAGCACCATAGCATGGGCAGCTCATATCTTGTGACCAAGGAGCTTGTGGGGGAGCTGGCTTGCCTGCGATGACGGCCTGACAGCCGACATCTATCTACCTGACACCCCACGATCCAACTGTGGGAGCTGGCTTGCCTGCGATGACGGCTTGCCAGCCGACGGCTATCTACCTGACACCCCACGATCCAACTGTGGGAGCTGGCTTGCCTGCGATGACGGCTTGCCAGCCGACGGCTATCTACCTGACACCCCACGATCGCAATGTGGGAGCGGGCTTGCTCGCGAAGGCGGCCTGACAGCCGACCGGGATGTGGGATCAGATTGAGTACATATCCGTTAGTTAGGTAACGGCCACTTAGGGTTCCGCCCTGACGGCGGCTCACTTTGCAAAAGCCGGGATGCCGGCCCAGGCCAAAGTAAGCAAAACGCTCTTGCCCCACCACTCGGCACCTCGCCTAGGCTCGGTGTGCCCGAACGCAGGCTTGAATCCGTGGGCCGCCGCCACGCGCCATCCATGGCGCGGGGCGGCTAACCCGGCGTCCTGCCGGGTTACCCACGAATTCAAGCCTGCGTTCGGCCAGCGTGGTTTAACGGGGCGCCTGAGATCAAGATCAAAAGCAGATCAAGAGCAAGATCAGGAGCAGTCCCTTGCTCCAGGCATAAAAAAGGCGACTGGGCCGTGGGGCCGCAGTCGCCTTTATTTTTTTGGATGAGGTGCTTACTGCACTTCTACCGCCAGGCTGTCACTGATCTTTTTCTGCCAGATGGCAGGACCGGTGATGTGGACGGATTCACCTTTGCTGTCTACTGCAACGGTGACCGGCATGTCTTTGACGTCGAACTCGTAGATGGCTTCCATGCCCAGTTCGGCGAAGGCAACCACGCGCGACTTCTTGATGGCTTGGGCCACCAAATAAGCGGCGCCGCCCACGGCCATCAGGTACACGGCCTTGTGATCCTTGATCGCTTCGATGGCGGTAGGGCCGCGCTCGGATTTGCCGATCATGCCCAGCAGGCCGGTTTGCTCCAGGATCTGGCGGGTGAACTTGTCCATCCGCGTTGCAGTGGTCGGGCCCGCTGGGCCAACCACTTCTTCGCGCACCGGATCAACCGGGCCGACGTAGTAGATAAAGCGGCCCTTGAGGTCCACCGGCAAGGTTTCGCCCTTGTTCAGCATCTCGACCATGCGCTTGTGCGCCGCATCGCGACCGGTAAGCATCTTGCCGTTGAGCAGGACGGTTTCGCCCGGCTTCCAGCTCTGCACTTCTTCCGGGGTCAGGGTGTCGAGGTTGACGCGGCGAGCCGATGGGCCGGCTTCCCAGACGATTTCCGGGTAGGCGTCCAACGGTGGCGCTTCCAGTGACGCCGGGCCCGAGCCGTCGAGCACGAAGTGCGCGTGACGGGTGGCGGCGCAGTTGGGGATCATGCACACCGGCAGGGACGCGGCGTGGGTCGGGTAGTCCATGATCTTCACGTCGAGCACGGTGGTCAGGCCACCCAGGCCCTGGGCGCCGATGCCCAGTTGGTTGACCTTCTCGAACAGCTCCAGGCGCATTTCTTCGATACGGTTTTGCGGGCCGCGCTTTTTCAGCTCGTGGATGTCGATGGACTCCATCAACACTTCCTTGGCCATTACCGCGGCTTTCTCGGCGGTACCGCCGATGCCAATGCCGAGCATGCCCGGTGGGCACCAGCCGGCGCCCATGGTCGGAACAGTCTTGAGCACCCAGTCGACGATCGAGTCGGACGGGTTGAGCATGGCCATTTTCGACTTGTTCTCGGAGCCGCCACCCTTGGCCGCCACGTCCACTTCCACGGTGTTACCCGGGACGATGGAATAGTGGATGACCGCAGGGGTGTTATCCTTGGTGTTCTTGCGGGCGCCGGCCGGGTCGGCGAGGATCGAGGCGCGCAGGACGTTTTCTGGCAGGTTGTAGGCGCGACGCACGCCTTCGTTGATCATGTCGTCCAGGCCCATGGTTGCGCCGTCCCAGCGCACGTCCATACCCACGCGCACGAACACGGTGACAATACCGGTGTCCTGGCAGATCGGGCGATGGCCGGTGGCGCACATGCGCGAGTTGATCAGGATCTGGGCGATGGAGTCACGGGCTGCCGGCGATTCTTCGCGCAGGTAGGCTTCGTGCATGGCCTGGATGAAATCAACGGGGTGGTAGTAGGAAATGAATTGCAGGGCGTCGGCAACGCTCTGAATCAGGTCGTCTTGCTTGATCACGGTCATGAGTCGCGCTCCTCTATAAGGGAACATTCAATAAAGATGGCCTCAGTGTTGCATCGGTCGGCTGAAGCCATCTTTCCAAGGCACGCCAGAATGGTGCAGGCGCGACGCTAAAAAGGCGCGGCAGTATAACCCGGCACGGTGGCCGATACACCCGACTATGGTCAAACTGTCGCAGGCATGATTCCCTGTGCGCGCTCCTTATGATCGAGTCTTTATATGCCTGAACTGTATGTCGGCGAACGCCACTGGTCGGTCACCCCCGGCAGCAACCTGCTGGATGCCTTGAATCAGGCCGGTGTGGCCGTGCCCTTCAGTTGCCGGGCCGGCAGTTGCCATGCGTGCCTGGTGCGTTGCGAGGGTGAGGTTGACGACCCGCAGCCCGAAGCCCTGAGCCCGACGCAGCGCCAGCAAGGTTGGCGCCTGGCGTGCCAGTGCCGGGTCATTGCGGACCTGAAGGTCGACGCGTTTGATCCCCAGCGCGATGGCTTGCCCGCCCAGGTGGTGGGCGCCGATTGGCTGAGTTCGACGGTACTGCGCCTGCGCCTGCAACCAGAACGTGCCCTGCGGTACAGGGCCGGGCAGCATTTGGTGCTGTGGGCAGGGCAGGTGGCACGCCCTTATTCCCTGGCGAGTTTGCCCCAGGAGGAGCCGTATCTGGAGTTCCATATCGACTGCCGTCAACCCGGTGCCTTCAGCGATGCCGCGCGACAGTTGAAGGTCGGTGATCCTGTATGCCTGGGCGAACTGCGGGGTGGAGCGCTGCACTATGATCCTGACTGGCAATCACGACCCTTGTGGCTGCTGGCCTCCGGTACTGGCCTGGGCCCCTTGTGGGGCGTGTTGCGCGAGGCACTGCGCCAGGATCATCAAGGCGAGATTCGCGTGATTCACCTGGCCCATGAGGCCGAGGCTCATTATCTGGCTGAACCCCTGGCAGCGCTTGCCGCGCAACATGGGCACCTCACCGTGGAGCTATGGACCGCGGCGCAGTTGCAGCCGGCATTGGCGCAACTGCGGCTGGTTTCCCGGCACACCCTGGCCTTGCTTTGCGGGCACCCTGCCAGCGTCGAGGCCTTTTCCAAGCGCTTGTTCCTGGCGGGACTGCCGCGTAATCAATTGCTGGCGGATGTGTTCCTGGCTCGCCCTTTTACGTTATGAAAAGCCTGGTCAAGTCGGTATCGGGGCTTATCGTCCGGAGCCGATGACGCCATCGCAGGCAAGCCAGCTCCCACAGTAGACCGAGTTGTCTGACTATTGTGGGAGCTGGCTTGCCTGCGATGAGGCGCTGAAATTCAACACAGTGGCCTGCACTGAAATGCAAAAAGCCCCGCCATTCACAGGGCGGGGCTTTTGTTTTTCAGCTTGTCACTCAGACCTGCGGGTCGCCCACATGCAGGATCTTCATGCCATTGGTGCCACCGGTGGTGTGGTAGCTGTCGCCCTTGGTCAGGATGACCCAGTCGCCTTTCTCCACGACGCCGCGTTTGACCAACTCGTCGATCGCCTTCTGGCTGACTTCGTTCGGTGCCAGCGACGCCGGGTCGAACGGGATGGTGTACACGCCACGGAACATGGCCGCGCGGGCCTGGGCTTCGCGGTGTGGGGTGAAAGCGTAGATAGGCACCGAGGAACGGATGCGCGACATGATCAACGGCGTGTAGCCACTTTCGGTCAGGGCGATGATGGCCTTGACACCCGGGAAGTGGTTGGCGGTGTACATGGCAGCCAGGGCGATGCTCTGGTCACAGCTTTCGAAAACCTTGCCGATGCGGTGGCTGGAGGTCTTGCTGGTCGGGTGCTTTTCGGCACCGACGCAGATACGCGCCATGGCCTGCACGGCTTCCAGCGGGTACGGGCCGGCGGCACTTTCAGCCGAGAGCATCACGGCGTCGGTGTAGTCGAGCACGGCGTTGGCCACGTCGGACACTTCGGCACGGGTCGGCATCGGGTTCTGGATCATCGACTCCATCATCTGGGTCGCAACGATCACCGCTTTGTTATGACGGCGTGCGTGCAGGATGATCTTCTTCTGGATACCGATCAGCTCGGCGTCACCGATTTCCACGCCCAGGTCGCCACGGGCAACCATCACGGCATCGGAAGCCTTGATCAGGCCGTCGAGGGTTTCATCATCGGCCACGGCTTCAGCACGCTCGATCTTCGCTACCAGCCAGGCGGTACCGCCGGCTTCGTCGCGCAGCTTACGGGCGTATTCCATGTCGGCGGCGTCGCGCGGGAAGGACACGGCGAGGTAGTCCACTTCCATTTCGGCGGCGAGCTTGATGTCAGCCTTGTCTTTTTCAGTCAGGGCCGGCGCCGTCAGGCCACCACCGCGACGGTTGATGCCTTTGTGGTCGGACAGCGGGCCGCCGATGATCACGGTGCAATTGAGTTCGGTCGGCGTGGCAGTGTCGACGCGCATGACCACACGGCCGTCGTCCAGCAGCAGCTCGTCACCGACGCCGCAGTCCTTGACCAGGTCCGGGTAGTCGATGCCCACCACGTCCTGGGTGCCTTCGGTCAGCGGGTGGCTGGTGGAGAAGGTGAATTTGTCACCGATCTTCAGCTCGATCCGCTTGTTGGTAAATTTGGCGATACGGATTTTCGGGCCTTGCAGGTCGCCCAAGAGTGCAACGAAGCGGCCATGCTTGGCGGCCAGGTCACGCACCAGCTTGGCACGAGCCTTGTGCTCGTCCGGGGTGCCGTGGGAGAAGTTCAGACGGGCGACGTCCAAACCAGCCAGAATCAGCTGTTCGAGGACTTCCGGCGAGTTACTGGCCGGGCCAAGGGTGGCGACGATTTTGGTACGACGGACGGACATGCACGGACTCCTGAGTTCAAGCGCTGGGGAAGGCTACTATGCTCTTTCGTTGTAGTCATTGTTCGTTTGCACTACTTATCGACGATTGGCTTGTTTTGGCTGCGGTTGAATGGGCAAACGCCTTGAAGATTTTCGACCAGGGGTCGATACACTGCACAAGACAGGAGAACCCCATGCGAATTTTGCTCGTTGCTGCCCTGGCCGTCAGTGTTGTCGGCTGTACCCGCTGGTCGATGGACCACCATTTGAACAACGCTTACCGCGCCTATGGGGTCGGTGATTGCCAGCGTGTCACCCTGGAGTTGTCTCAGGTCGATCGCGAGAGCCGTACCCGCCGCTACGTGCAACCGGAGGTTTCGATGTTGCGCGGGCAGTGCCTGGAACGCCAGAAACTGTTTGTCGATGCCGCACAGACCTATCAGTTCATCATCGGCCACTACCCGTCGAGCGAGTACGCCTATCGAGCCCGTGCGCGGCTCGATACCTTGCAGCAACTGGGGCATCTGCCGGCTGCAGGCCTGGCAAAACCAAGGCCTGCGTCGTTGTAATGGTATTTGTCATTTTATAGCTGGCCTGTCGCCAGTCTTGGGCTAATCTTTGAATGTCTGTTTGTGCAGTTTCCCATTCGAACGGATGCAAGGCCCGGATTCGGCATTTGTTTGGTGACAAGCGGTAGGTTTTGTCACACCGAGATCCAGGGAGAGCGAGCGATTGCTTGTTCCGAATCACTGGCACGGCCAGATTTTTGGCTATTGGATGGCGACTTCACCATGTTTACCGAACGACGGATCGAGCGGCATCAACTGCCGTATTTTCTGCAGGTGTTCAATCGTATTACCGACAAGCCAATCGGCTATCTTGGAAATGTGTCTGAAAACGGTCTGATGCTGATCAGCTCGTTACCCATGATGACCGAGGTGGATTTCGAGCTGCGCTTGAAAGTGCCGGTGGCGCAAGGCGAGTTCAAGGCGATTGACCTCACGGCAACCTGCTTGTGGAGCCACGAGGATGTCACCCCGCAGCATTACGACTCGGGGTTCAGCGTGCTTGAGGCGCCCGAGGAATACCGGCACCTGATCAACGCGCTGTTGCAGTACTTCAGCTTTTATCCTTTGCAGGCCTCTGTCTGAATTATGCGTGGGGTCGTGGCCGTTTCCTGGCCATACCCCTGCGCAGTCATCCTCAGAATACCCCGGCCTTTTTCCACTCCAGATAGCGTGTGACCAGCCCGGCACCCAGCGCCGATGGCAAGGTATCGAGCACCGACAGCCCATGGGCACTCAAACGATCATGGCGTTGGTTGCGGGTGTTGAGGTAATCGATCGTGCCGCTGTAAGCCAGGGCTTCGGGCAATGTCTGCACAGGCGTCTGACGTAGCTGGTCGAGGACCTCTTCCCTCAGGCTGGCCACCAGTACCCGGTGATGCCTGCCGATACGCTGGACGGCAGCCATCAGCGCTTCATCCTCCTCATCCCGCAGGTTGGTGACGATGATCACCAGCGCCCGGCGTTTTTGACGTGCCAACAACTGGCTGGCGGCCGCCTGGTAGTCGGCGGTTTTTCGCGTGGTCTGTAGGTCATAGACCGCATTGAGCAACAGGTTCAATTGGCCACTGCCCTTGACCGGCTTCAGGTAGCGCGGCTGGTCGCTGGCGAACGTGCACAGCCCTACCGCATCGCCCTGTCGCAAGGCGACATAGCTCAGCAGCAGGCAGGCATTGAGCGCGTGATCAAAATGGGAAAGTTCGTCATCCTGGCTGCGCATGTGCTGGCCGCAATCGAGCATGAACACGATTTGCTGGTCGCGTTCGTCCTGGTATTCCCGGGCAATGGGCGTTCGTTGGCGGGCGGTGGCTTTCCAGTCGATCTGACGCAGGCTGTCACCTTCACGAAACTCGCGCAGTTGGTGAAATTCCAGGCCCAACCCTCGCCGCTGATGTTGGCGCACGCCCAGTTGGCTCAGCCAGTTATCCACACCCCGTAACTGCGCACCGTATAAGCGCGCGAAATCCGGGTAAACACGGGTGGAATCGCGGGTGTCGACCCATCGTCGTGCCGACCACAGCCCCAATGGGCTGGGCAGCAGCAGCTCGCAGCGACTGAAATGGAAGTGCCCGCGCCGCAAGGGGCGCACGCGATAGCCCAGCTCAGCACGTTCACCGGGGCGTAGTTGAATGAATTGAGGCAGGTTCTCCACACCCAGGCCATCGGGCACGTGATCGAACACCTGCACGGTCAGTGGTTGCGGGTAGTCGTGCTCCAGGCACAGGCGTATTTCTTCCCAGCGCCCCAGCGCCAGGCTGCCGGGCAGTGTCCTGTATACGCGGACCGAGGGGCGGCGGCGCAAGCGTGCGGCATCCAGCATCGCCAGCAGCAACAGGGCCAGCAGCAGGCCCCAGGCCACGGAATGCAAGGCGGCGGGCACTTTCAACTGCAACGCTGCCGAGGCACCTAACAGGGCGCTCAGTCCGAGCAGGGCGCTCAGCCAGGTCAGGAGCAGACGGGTCGGTTTCATGGCCGCGTCATTGCCTTGGTGCCGCAATCTGGTCGAGTAACTGCTGGAGCACCTGGTCGACCTCCAAGCCGTCGATGTCCAGCTCTGGTGCGATGCGTACCCGGTGACGCAGTACCGCCAGGGCGCAGCCCTTGATGTCATCGGGGGTGACGAATTCGCCACCGCGCAACAGCGCACGGGCACGGGCACCGCGTACCAGAGCGATGGAGGCCCTGGGGCCGGCACCGATGGCCAGCCCCGGCCAACTGCGCGTGGCACGGGCCAGGCGCACCGCGTAGTCGAGCACCTGCTCATCCAACGGCAAGTCACTGGCAATTTGCTGCATCCGTACCACGTCCTCGGCGTGCAGCACGGTACGCAACGGCTGCACCTCCAACATGTCTGCCTTGGACGAGCGCGTCACTTCGCGGACCATATCCAGCTCTTGTAGAGCATCCGGGTAGTCCATTCGCACCTTGAGCATGAAGCGGTCCAGTTCGGCCTCGGGCAGTGGGTAGGTGCCTTCCTGTTCGATAGGATTCTGGGTTGCCAGGACCATGAAGGGCTGGCCGATGGGCAACGCCTCGCCCTCCAGGGTCACTTGGCGTTCCTGCATGGCCTCCAGCAGCGCTGCCTGGGTCTTGGCGGGTGCACGGTTGATCTCGTCGGCCAGCAACAGGTGGGTGAACAACGGCCCCTTGCGCAGTTTGAACTGTTCGGTCTGCAGGTCGTAAACGGCGTGGCCGGTGACATCGCTGGGCATTAGGTCCGGGGTGAACTGGATGCGGGCGAAATCACCGCCAAAGCAGCGGGCCAGGGCCCGTACCAGCAAGGTCTTGCCCAGGCCAGGCACGCCTTCAAGCAGGACGTGGCCGCCTGCGATCAGGGCGGTGAGCACGTCGTCAATCACCGGGTCCTGGCCAATCACGGCCTTGCGCAATTCCACGCGCAGCGCCTGGGCCTGCTGGCTGGCCTGCTGAAGGTTTTCGGCGGTCAGGGCGGTGGCCAGTGGAGAGTCGCTCATAAGGCATTCCTGAGGGTTTGCAGGTGCGCCACCTGACGGCTGAAGTCGGCGCTGGAAAGCCGCTTCAGCGCAACGGGCTCAAGCGCCTGGCTGATGATGTGAGGGGGTTGTCGCGTAAGGTGTTCCAGCACTTGGCGTTGCTCTGACGCATCGAGGTGTTCGAACCCTGGATGGCGTCGCCGGGCTGCGCGCAGGATGTCGTGTCGCAAGGCTTGCAACAACGTGCCCGGGCCGCTGCGGCGCAATAGGAAGTCCGCGCTGGCCTGCAAGTGTTCCTGCAGCTGGCGACGTGCCTTGGGCGCCGGTGTCTGGATCGGGCCCTGGCGCATGCCTGCCTGCCACAGCCCCAAAGCAAGCAGCGCAACCAGGGCGACGAGGGCCTGGGGGAAATAACGGAGCAACAGAGTAAACAGATCGTCTGTGTCGCTGTTGAACAGCAGGGTGACGTCAGTGTCCTGGTTCAGGTACCACAGCAACCAGGCGTTATCATGGTTGCCGATATCTGTGGTTTTCCATAGGTCGCTGTCGGTGATCACCGTGACGCGACCTTGCCCCAGGTCGAGTTGCATCAGGTGGCTGGACTGGGCGCTGTTGGCGGAAAACTGCGCCAGGTGCTTGGGGTCGGTGAGGTTGAAGTAAGTGTCAAAACTAAAGTACGCCGGTGCGGTTTCGTTGTCGACATAGAGCTTGGTCAGATCCGGTTTGGTTTTTTTACGCGGTGGCACGGGTTCGTCGCTCAAGGTTTGGCGGATAGTGAGGCGATCAAGCAGCAGGTCACCGCTTGTGCCGGCTTCTTCATCCCATAATGCCTCGGCGACCAGGAGCAGGTGGCCACCGGCTTTTGCCCAGCCCAGCAGTTGGTCGACCTGGCGTGGGGTCATGTTGCTGCGCTCTCCCAGCAACAACAGGCTATGGCCTTTGGCGGGCAGTTCGGCGAGTCGTTCAAGGCCCTTGGCGTGTGCCACGACCAAGCCGTGCTGGCGTAGAAAGTGCTCGGCGGCCAGATAGGGATTGGCGCGAGCCTCTGGCGACGGGCCCCGGTCAACCACTTCCTCGTAGGGAATTGCCTTGTGCCAGGCATATAAGCCGCCCGCACCCACCAGGCACGCCAACAACAGCGCTGTCCACAATAGCGCGCGATTCATTGGCCCGCTCCGTCACTGAAAAGAGCACGCCAGTCGCTGCACAGTTTTTGTTGGGCTGAAGAAGGCGGCAGACGGTGACCATAGGCCAGGTTTTGCCAGTGGCGTGTCAGTTCGTCGCTGAACGCCAGTAGCTGCGGTTGTTGCAAATGATGAACACGCTCCAGTACCTGCCCCTCGGTATCGGCGCTTGTCAGTGGCAGGTCGAACTCGTGCAACAGCCGGCTGAGCAACCCGCGATACAGCAGGCCAAGGGCTTCCCGTGGGTGGGTGGGCCATAGTTGTTCGGCGGTACTGGCGATGTCTTCGGGCAATGTCTCGGTGCCCAGTTCCAGCCCGAACAACTGAGCGGGAACGGGCGAGGGAGCGGCCGTGCGAGTAGGCCCAAGGCGGCTGACGAACGTGCGCAACCATTCACGGTAACGCCAGCACACCAGGGCCAGGCCGCCAATCAGAAGGCTCCAGAGCAGTATTTCCAAAGTTTTGGCGACGTATTTGAAGGTGTCGCTGTTAAGGTTGTCGAGCAGTGCCTGGAGCCAGCCAGGTAATTTGCCGTCGCCCGTGGCCTTGTTTTTAACCGGCGCTTTTTCTTCGCCAAACCGATAGCGTGTGACGGTTTCCGGGTTCTTGAAAGGTGGCTTTTCCAGCAACGCCTGGATGGATTGGCTGGCGGCCTGGGTGCTAAGTGGCTTATGGGCTGTGGTTTCATCTGCCATGGTCGGTGGGCTGATGTGTAGCAACGCCAGGCCAACCACCAGCAACAGCAGCGGTGCGACATTGCTCAGGCGCTGGCGCAGCCGACGGAATACCAGTTCCAGGTCCCAGGCCTCCAGCACTGTGCGGCGGTTGAGGTACAGGCTGAAGCCACAGGCGACGTAGATGGGTTCCCAGAACACCAGGACCAGGGCATAGAAGGCATTGCTCAGGTGCTCAAGCCAAAGCACGTCCGAGGCTGACGCGAATATTAGCCGTTGCCAGTCCCAGTCCAGTTCAACCTGTTGCGGGATGAAGAGATAGAACAGGGTCATGCCGCCAAACCAGAGGCCGATTTCCATGTGCACACCGATGGTCGTCAGCCAGCGTGCGGCGCCAGCGTTACGTTGCAGCAACACTCCAAGGCGTCGTTGACGTGCGTCACCGTCCAGGCCTTCCAGTTGGCTGACGGGCAGGGTGAAGCTGCGGCTCATGCTCAGCCGCCGCCACGTCAGGCTTGCGAACAGTTGCCCCTTGAGCAATTGCGGCCACTGGCGAACGGCCTGTTTGAGGCTGGGGGGCTCACCAAACAGGGCCTTGGACAGAATGTACAGCGGCAAGCGGTCGAAGGCCGGCTTGAGCCACCAGAACAGGAACATGACCAAAGACGGGTAATTCCAGAGCAGCACCGTCAACAGGCTGAATACCGGCAAGCTTACCAGCGCCCAACTGCCCATCAGCAGGACACGGTGTTCCCTGGCCATCAGTACGCCCAGGTCCATGGCTTCCCAGGAAGTACGCGGGCGAATCACCACGCTGGCGTCAGTCAGGCGCATGGCGACTCCGCCCGGCCAGGGACAGGTAAGCGGCCACCAGCAGCCAGAGCGCGGCGCCTACTGCGTATTTGATCCAGGGCTCAATGCGAGTGGTTGAGGACCAGTAGGCTTCGATAAAGGCTGCGATCAACAGGAACACCATGACACCGCAAAGCATCCGTACGCTTTTGCGGGCGGCCAGGCGCAGGGCCTCGCTGCGTGCCAAGCGCCCGGGGGCAACCAGTGACCAGCCCAGTTGCAAACCTGCGGCACCGGCCAGCGTGATGGCGCTCAACTCGAATGCGCCGTGACCAATGACAAACGACCAGAAGGTCTGGCCATAGCCAATGTCGGTAAGGTGCCCGGAGACTGCACCTATGACCAGGCCGTTGAAAATCAGGAAGAACACACTGCCCAGGCCGAACAACAGGCCGGCGGCAAAGGTCTGGAAGGCGATGCCGATGTTGTGCATCACGTAATAGCCAAACATCATCCAGTCTTCGCTGGCGGCCCGTTCGGCAGCACGGCCCAGACGGCTGGCGTCGGGGTTGTACATGCCCTGCATGTCGGCCACCTGCTGGGGGCTGATGATGCTGTAGATAAGATCGGGGAACAGGTACACCAGCAGGGCTATCCCCACCAGGCTGCCAAAGAATAGCAGGCCAGCGATCAGCACGAAGCGCCATTGTTCGCGTACCAGGCGCGGGAAGTCGGCGAGAAGAAACGCCAGTATGTTTGCCGTCAGTTGGCTGCGATGGCGATACAGTTGTTGATGGCCGCGCAGTGCCAGTTGTTGCAACGTGTCGACCAGGTAACTGCTATAGCCGCGTTGCTGAGCCAGGGCCAGATGTTGGCACAGGCGTCGATATTGATGCGGGAAGTCGGCAACATCGGCGGCCTTGGCTTTACCTTGCTCCAGTTGTGTCAACTGCTCGGCGAAGGTATGCCATTGGCGCTGGTGGCGGCTTTCAAAAAGGCTCTGCTTCATGTCGGCCCCAACAAACCACGGGCTACCCCGTTGAGTTGCTCCACGGCGCGCGGCGCAGACACCTGCAGGGGCTCTGCGAGGATGGCGGCCAATTCATGCACCCGTTCGGCCGAGAGTTCGGCCTGGCGTTCGGCGAAACCGAGGATGGCCCTCTGTTCGCTCAACTCCAGTGCGAAGGGTAGGCGCAGGGCGGGCGCTTGAGGGATGCTTGGGCGTACCAGCGGCAATTCCCGGTAGACCACCAGCGTACCGGCGGCCAGGTCGCCGAGCCGCTTGAAGTGCGGATGTTGCAGGCAACTGATCGCGCCCAGGAAATAACCGAAGGGCAGCATGTCGACAAAACGCAGCAGGTTGCGGATCAGCGATGCCGACCAGCCAATGGGCGTGCCGTCATCTTGTACCACGCGCAGCCCCATGACCTGCTTGCCTGGCGAGCAGCCCTGGTTGAGCACTTCGAACAACACCATGTACCACCAGCTCACCAGGAACAGCAGCAGCGAACCCAGCCCGATCCCCACATTGCCGAGCAGCGCCAGCGGCACCAGCAGGATACCCATGATGATCCCGCGCACGCCCAGGTCGAATGCAAACGCCAATGCCCGGGAGGGCAGGCCAGCAGGGCGCAGGGGCAGGTCGATGCCCTCGGGCGTTTCTATCTGATAGTGGGTATCCAGAGGGGTTGATGGCATTGCGATCCTTGGCACTGCGAGGCGACTTGAGAGACACGGATGCTAGCAGTGTCGAGGATGGAAGCAACCACCCGAGGTTTTTCTGGATATTTATACAGTAAGGTGTCGCTGGCCCCGGACGCCTTGCAGCGCCTAGACTTTGTCGGTCTTCAGCACAGGAATAGCCCGTGACCTCGATTTTCTGGTACGACTATGAAACCACCGGCATCAACCCGCGCAACGATCGCCCGCTCCAGGTAGCCGGTATCCGCACCGACCTTGAGCTCAATGAGGTCGGTGCGCCGATCAACCTTTATTGCCAGCCCAGCGACGATATCCTGCCTCATCCGGCAGCGTGTGCGATCACGGGCATTACGCCGAGTATCCTCGCTGAGAAGGGCCTTGCCGAAGCCGATTTCATGACTCGGGTGCACGCCGAATTGGCCGCGCCAGGTACCTGCGGCGCCGGCTACAACACCCTGCGATTCGACGATGAAATGACGCGCTACAGTCTGTACCGCAATTTTTTCGACCCCTATGCGCGCGAGTGGCAGGGCGGCAACAGTCGCTGGGACTTGATCGATGTGATGCGCACCGCCTACGCCCTGCGGCCGGAGGGCATCAACTGGCCCGAGCAGGACGGGCGTGTGACCCTCAAGCTCGAACGCTTGACAGAGGCCAACGGCATAGACCACGGCCAGGCCCATGACGCGTTGTCGGATGTGCGTGCAACCATCGCCCTGGCGCGGTTGGTCCGGGAGAAACAACCGAAGTTATATGAATGGTTGTTTCAACTGCGCAGTAAACAACGGGTCATGGATCAGGTGCGGTTGCTGCAACCGATGGTGCATATCTCCGGGCGTTTCTCCGCCGAACGCCATTACCTGGGCGTGGTCTTGCCCCTGGCCTGGCACCCACGCAATCGCAATGCCTTGATCGTCTGTGACCTGGGGCTCGATCCGCAAGGGCTGTTGGACCTGGATGCGGCGACCCTGCGCCAGCGTCTTTACACGCGCCGCGATGAGCTGGCCGAAGGTGAGCTGCCGGTTCCGCTCAAGCTACTGCATATCAACCGCTGCCCGGTGGTTGCGCCGTTGAAGGTGCTGCGCCCGCAAGATCTTGAGCGCCTGCAACTGGATAAGGAGGCTTGCCTCGCGCGGGCGCTGCGACTAACTGACGCACAGGAAGTTTGGCGGGACAAGTTAGCGGCCATTTATGCCGAGGAAGACTTTGCGTCGAACGCGGACCCGGAGCAGCAGCTCTACGAGGGTTTTATTGGTGATCGTGACCGCCGTTTATGTGAGCAAGTTCGCATGGCAGAGCCCGCGCAATTAGCCCGTCAGCAGTGGCCGTTCGATGATCATCGTTTGCCGGAATTATTATTTCGCTACCGGGCGCGTAACTTTCCTGAAACCTTGAACAATGACGAGCAACAACGCTGGAAACTTTTCTGTCAGCAACGTTTGTCGGAGGCGCAGTGGGGGGCGCCGAATACCCTGTTGGCATTTAAGCAGGCGCGTGAGGAGTTGGCGGTTAGTGCTACATCGTTTCAGTGCCAGGTGCTGGCGCAATGGCAGGACTATGTGGATTCATTAGCGGCGCGCTTGAGTCTGTAAGCGCATAACTACAGAATATTCAGACAATAAAAAACGCCAGCAAGCTGGCGTTTTTCATGTGTGACGTATCGGGTGAACGTCCGACCGGGCTTAGCCCAGCAGGGTTGCCCAACCTTCAACTACGTCACCGCCCCACTTGGCTTTCCACTCTTTCAGAGTTTTGTGGTTGCCACCTTTGGTTTCAATCACTTCGCCGTTGTGTGGGTTTTTGTATTGCTTGACCTTGCGAGCACGCTTGGTGCCGGTAGTTTTCACAGCGCCGCGCGGTGCTTTAACTTTCGACTCTGGATCCAGCAGCGCGATGATGTCACGCAGGGATTTGGAGTATTCACCCATCAGGGTGCGCAATTTGCCTTCGAATTCCAGCTCGGTTTTCAGCTTGTCGTCTTCGGACAGGTTCTTCAAACGGGCTTGCAGCTCTTTGATAGCTTCTTCGGTGGCGCGGTATTCGTTGATCAGTGACATGTGGACTACCTTATGTAGAACGCTGAATGACAGGGTGAGTGGCCTAATAATAGTCAGGCAATTTCATCAAGTAAACATTTAAGACGTTATTCAGGTGAATGACATTGAATGTGTGTGAGAAAACCTGGCCGATGAGTTAATTAGTCAGCGTTAAGCGCAAAGATAATCGCGTTAATTTTTTGCTACTGACCTCAGCATGCCGTTGTACCGTCATATAGCGGTGGTAAAACCTTACACGATTAAGGGGTGTTGCCACGGCCATGCCTCAAGATAAGGTGCAAGGGAATACTGCAGTTTTTCTGCGTAATCGCTAGAATAGCGGCCTTTGTGAAGTTCTGGAGTTTCCCCCTAATGCGCACTTTTCGGCTGGTGATTGCTTGCCCGGACCGGGTTGGCATCGTTGCCAAGGTCAGTAACTTTCTGGCTTCCCATAATGGCTGGATCACCGAGGCGAGCCATCACTCGGACGATCTCAGTGGTTGGTTTTTCATGCGTCACGAAATCCGTGCCGATACGCTGCCCTTTGGCCTGGAAGCATTCCGCGAGGCGTTTGCGCCGATTGCCGAAGAGTTTTCGATGACCTGGCACATCACCGATACAGAGCAGAAGAAACGCGTGGTGCTGATGGCCAGCCGCGAATCCCACTGCCTGGCAGACCTGCTGCACCGCTGGCACAGCGACGAACTCGATTGCGAGATTGCTTGCGTGATCTCCAACCACGATGACCTGCGCAGCATGGTCGAATGGCATGGCATCCCTTATTACCATGTGCCGGTCAACCCACAGGACAAGGAACCGGCATTTGCCGAGGTATCGCGACTGGTCAAGCAGCATGATGCGGATGTAGTGGTGCTGGCGCGCTACATGCAAATCCTGCCACCGGAACTGTGCCGCGAATACGCTGGCAAGGTGATCAACATCCACCACAGCTTCTTGCCGTCCTTTGTCGGTGCCAAGCCGTATCACCAGGCTTCCCTGCGTGGCGTGAAGCTGATTGGTGCAACCTGCCACTACGTGACCGAAGAGCTGGACGCCGGCCCGATCATCGAGCAGGACGTGGTGCGCGTCAGCCACAGCGACAGCATTGAAGACATGGTGCGCTTCGGCCGTGACGTCGAGAAGATGGTGCTGGCCCGTGGCCTGCGCTATCACTTGGAAGATCGCGTGTTGGTGCACGGCAACAAGACCGTGGTCTTCTGACCCAGCGATTTTGATTGAAAGACACCGGGGCCTGGAGGTAAAACTCTCCAGGCCCTTTTTTATTTCTGTTTCAGGAGATTCCCATGAGCGACCCGCTGGATAAAGCCACCTCACGGGCGCCTGCTACCTTGGGCGAGGGCTGTTTGAGTCGTTACGACCCGGACGCGCTGGATGCCGAGGATGGTACTGATTTTCCAGGCGCGGCGCGTTTATGGGAGCAGACACAGGCGCAGGACCAGCCGCCTGCCGCCCCTGAAAAAGACGCTTGAGCAGCGGTTTGCCGACCATCAATAGAAACACTGGCGCACCGGCCAGCAAATAGAAGTAGTAGGTCACCGCGCGCCAGATCAGAATTGCCGCAGCCGCTGTGGATGTGCCCACCATGGGCGCCAGCAGTGCCGCTGACGTCAATTCCGCAGCGCCGGCCCCGCCTGGCGCCAGGCTGAACTGCCCCGCAGTCAGGGATAACATCTGGATCAGAAAGCTCCAGGCCCACTGTACCTCGCCCCCCAACCCGCGCAGCGCCAGGTACAGCACGCTGTAACGCAGCAGCCAATGCAGGCTGGTCAGCGCAAAGACCCCAAGCAAGGTGCTCCGGGGTAGTTTCAGGGTGGCGCTGAACGCCGCAAGAAAACGCAGCAACCGGCGTGCCCAGCGTCGGCGGGTGGTAGCGCCGACCTTCATGGCCTTGAGTGCCAAACCCGCCAGGCGAATCAGCCGCCGGTGAACATGCACCACGGCCCAGCCACTGATTACCCCACCCACCATCGACACGGCGCTGAGCCCCAGCAACCACTCCAGACGCGGGCTGAGGCTATGGAACAGCGCATACAGCAAGATCCCTACCAGTGCGCAGAGAAAAAACACCAGGTCGCTCAACTGGTCCATGGCGAACACCGCGCTGCCATGGGCGGGGCGGATACCGTTGCGCGCCAGCAGGGCCATCAGGGTCAACGGCCCGCCGCTGCCGCCGGGAGTTGCACACATGGCGAATTCAGTGGATATCACCACGCCAAGGCTTTTGAGCGGCCCTAACTGGCCGCGATGCTCGCCAAGCAACAGGCGGATGCGCAGGCTGTTGATCAGCCAGCAGCCGATGATCATGGCGAACATCCCCAGTAACTGGGGCAACGGAAACTGGCGCAGGCGCGCAATGCTTTCGCCGCCGCCCAGCCACAATGGAATCACCAGCGCCACCAAGAGCGCCAACACTAACCAGATCAGTCGGCCCATGGCTGCGTCGCCAGCCAGGCGGCCTTGGTTTGGGGGACGCGCCCCGCGTTGAGCAGGCGTTGCAGGGTGTCTAGCCAATAATCGCGGGAAAACCTGTGGCGCATGTCCACCGGATGCAAACCCAGTCGGATCAGCGGGGCGGCCTGCCATCGCTGTTCACGGCGATCAGTGAGGATTTTGGACAATCCCCGGCGCCATGCACTGCGGGCGCTCCACACCAGGCCAGGGGCGTTGATAGGCGTGAAGTCCGGTAGGCGATAAAAATGTTGTGGGTCGCTGGTGTAGCTCAGCGGCAACTGGCGCAATGCCTGCCGGGTGCCATCGCTCATCAACCAGGCTGGCGCAACAAAGCCATGCAGCGGCCAGCCATTGCGCTGGAATACCTCAATGCCGGCGGTCAACCGCCGCAACGCCTCGGCTTCGGACAGCTGGTAAAACTCGCCTTCGTGGGTATAGATGCGTCGCATAAACCATTCTTTTGGCGTACGCGGCCGAGGTTGGTCGTCGCAATGGTAATAACCATGCAAGGTGAGTTCATCGCCCTTGGCGACACGGCTATCGAGCAGGCGCCGAAAATCGCGGTGGGCGGCCAGGTTGTCATGGTGATGGAAGTCCGGCACCACCAGCCAAGTGATGGGCACGTCGCCCAGTGCATCGACGGCCTCGACGAAGGGCCGGTAGTCGGCCCAGGTGTGCGGTGCCACGTCGTGCAGTACCAGCATCAGCGCGCGCTCAGCCATGGGCGAGCATCGGTTCATGGCTGCCCAGCACGGCGCAGTAATGCCCCAGCAGGCTGTCGACTACTGTGTCCCACGCATAATGCTGCTCGACATGGCGCCGAGCCTGAGCACCCAGGCGTCGGCTGTCGGTACTGAACAACTCGCGCACCGCATCGGCCATGGCCTTGGGGTTGTTTGGCGCACACAGCACGCCACAACGCTCGTCGATAATCTCGGTAAAGGCCCCGGCCGCCACGGCGACCACTGGAATACCGCAGGCCATGGCTTCCAGGATCACCAGGCCGAAGGTCTCCTGGTCGCCACCATGCAGTAAGGCGTCGGCGCTCGCCATCAGCCGAGCGACATGTTGGGCGGGCCGGAATCCGTCAATCACGGTGACATTGTCTGGCACGCTGGCCGGCATGCCGGAGCCCACCAACAGCAAGTGGTAGCCTTCCCCCAGGCGTTTCATGCAGTTGAGCAGCACCGGCAGGTTTTTCTCCTTGGAGCCGCGCCCGGCGAAGATCAGTAGTCGAGTGTCTTCGCCAATCCCCAGTTCGGCGCGCAGGCCGGGGTCACGTACCTCAGGGGTGAAGGTTTGCAGGTCTACACCCAGGGGTTGCACGAAGACATTTCTGACGCCAAGCCCGGTGAGCTTGTCGGCCATTACCTGGCTGGGGGCGAGCACTCGGTCGAAATTCCCATAGAGTTTGCGCACATAGGCTTCAACATTGGGGGTAAACCAAGGCCCCATGCGATTGCTCACCAGCAGTGGCAGGTCGGAGTGGTAAAAGCCGATGACCGGCACATCCAATTGGCGTCGGGCATCCAGTGCGGCCCAGGCGGTCAGGTAAGGGTCGCCAACTTCGATCAGGTCAGGCTGTAAATCGTGCAGGACATTTCGCCAAGGCGCCAAACGAAGGGGGAAGCGATAGCCTTTGCCGAAGGGCAGGGCGGGCGCCGGTACTTTGAAGATGCCGTCCTGCTCGCTCAAGTGTGCACCGGGTATCAACAGGCTGTGGCGAATGCCCGGCTTGAGCGCCAGACGCCGGTGCTTGGCGTCAAGGTAAGTGCGTACGCCACCGCTGGCCGGGGCGTAGAACATGGTTATGTCAGCGATATGCACGATGAACATCCCTCCGATCCATTGCTCTCCCTAGATGGACCTGAGGTAAGGATAGATGTTCGATTGGGATTGGTGTGTTATGCCGGTCTGTTAAACGCAGGTCCCCTGTGGGAGCGGGCTTGCTCGCGAAAGCGGTGAATCAGTCAGTACATCTTCAACTGATAGACTGCTTTCGCGAGCAAGCCCGCTTGTATGCTAGGACTTGAAGGGAGGAGAAGGGACAAAG